>NZ_JAVMIP010000024.1 GCF_031729055.1 Pseudocalidococcus azoricus BACA0444
ATCAAGAATATAAAGGAGAGGCGAACCGATTATGGTGCAATAAACTATGTCACAGGTCGCCTAATTGTCAAACCTTATTCGAGTGGAAATAGTCAGAATACTATTCAGTTTATCAAAGCGATAAGGACAACTTATCTGAATCAGAAAATTATGGTGATTTGGGATGGTGCAGCATATCATAACAGTGATGATTTCCGTAAATATTTACATCAAGTCAATGGAGATAAGTCAGAACAAGAATGGCGGATTTACTGCATCAAATTAGCCCCATACGCACCGGAACAAAATCCGATTGAAGCAGTGTGGCTGCAAGTTAAAAACTTCTTAAGGAAAGTGTGACACTTATTGAAGACGTTTAAAATTACAAAATATCTATTTGAACTGTTTTTAAGTCATTTTGTTCTCCATTCTTCTCATTTGAGTATGTATGGTATTTTCTCATGAATAATTACTGTTTGCTATATCTATAAATTGATTGAGTTTGTCCATGAGATTATCCATACTATATTCTCATGTTTAAAAACGGATTGCTATGATTAAAGATCAATCGGCCAAAAAGATCTTGATTCCTGTCGAAATAGCTAAGCTTCATCCGTTATAGAGATAGAGCGCATAGAAGACCTCTGTGCGATCAGTTCACCCAAGACGGATTTAATTATGAAGTACGCCATTTTGGTTTACGAGACAGAGCAAGATTTTGCTAACCGGGAAATCCTCATGCCTGCTTACAATGCCTACTCACAGGCTCTTGTAGCGGCAGGGGTCATGGCAGGAGGTGCGGCACTCCATCCTAGTCACACAGGCACAACCGTTCGTCTCCAAAACGGACAACGGGATGTGCAAGATGGCCCTTATGCCGATACCAAAGAGCAACTGGGTGGCTTCTTTATTATCGATGTCGCTGATCTAGATGCAGCATTGGATTGGGCCGCACGCTGTCCCGCCGCAAGCAACTGTGCTGTGGAAGTCCGACCTCTATTACCCATGAATTAGTGCTAGGAAAACCTCGAATGAAACTATATTACTTTCCCCCCTCTCCCAACACGCGCAAAGCTCATGCTGTCGCTATTTATCTAGAACTTCCTCTGGAACTACAGTTGGTGAATTTGCAGAAAAACGAACAGTGCGCGTCGGAATTTCTCAAATTAAACCCTACAGGGCGGACTCCGGTTTTACAAGATGGAGACTTTATCCTCTGGGAATCCACTGCGATTATGCAATATCTGGCGAGTCTACTCCCGAACACGCTCTGGCCTGAGGATTGGAGGAGCCGTGCAGATATTATGCGTTGGCAAAGCTGGCAACTTGCTCACTGGTATCCCATCTGTCAGCCGTTGCAATATGAGAATTTTGTCAAACCCCTGCTGCAACTGGGCGATCCTGATCCCCATGTGATTGAAAAGGCAACAGAGCAATTCCACAAAGCGGCGATCCCACTAAATGCTCATCTGGCAGAACGCAAATTCTTAGTGAACGACAGCCTGACCTTGGCTGACTTTTCGGTGGCCAGTGATTTGACCTATGCCATACCAGGGCGCTTTCCTTTAGAGAATTATCCTCACATTCGCAGTTGGTATGCTCGCATTGAGCAGTTACCCGCCTGGGAAAAAACCGTACCAGGAGGCCAGTAAAACGGATGGATGCACATCAAGCAGCAGAATTAGCCGCACGCAATTCCTATGGTCGTCTTATTGCTTATTTGGCGGCGCGATCGCAGGACATTGGGGCGGCAGAAGATGCCCTTGGCGACGCTTTTCTGGCTGCCTTAAAAACCTGGTCAGAGAGCAACATCCCTGAAAATCCTGAAGCATGGCTGCTCGTAACAGCGCGGAATCGATTGATTGATACCGCGCGGCGCAGCCAAGTTCAAAATCTCGCCCTCCATGTTCTGGCAGAATCAGTGCTGGAAGACCAATCTGGCCGTGCTCTAGAAGATGTTGCCTTCCCTGATAATCGTCTGAAATTACTCTTTGTCTGTGCCCATCCTGCCATTGATACATCGCTCCATACGCCTTTGATGCTGCAAACGGTTCTTGGTCTAAATGCGGCTCAGATTGCCTCAGCCTTTTTAGTCGCACCCGCCACAATGGGGCAACGACTCGTGCGGGCAAAGGCAAAAATTCGAGATGCAGGCATTGGCTTTGAATTACCCACGGTAGAGGAATTACCGTTGCGGTTGTCCGCGGTGCTGGAAGCCATCTATGTCGCCTACACGACGGGGTGGGAGACGGTGGCTGGCAGCGATCCAGGATACAGGGGACTCACAACAGAAGCAATCTGGTTAGCGCGCCTATGTGTTCAACTAATGCCGGCAGAACCAGAAGCACGAGGAC
Organism: Pseudocalidococcus azoricus BACA0444; assembly: GCF_031729055.1. Lineage (NCBI taxonomy): Bacteria > Bacillati > Cyanobacteriota > Cyanophyceae > Acaryochloridales > Thermosynechococcaceae > Pseudocalidococcus > Pseudocalidococcus azoricus. The sequence continues at coordinate 2,334 of NZ_JAVMIP010000024.1, forward strand.
TGTTGGCACTAATGCTCTACTGTGAAGCCCGCAGTGAAGCTCGTTGCGATGATTTGGGTGGCTATGTGCCTTTGCTACAGCAGGATATGACTCTCTGGTCACAACCGATGATCGATGAAGCCGAGTGGGAATTGGCTCATGCGGCCACGTTTAAGCAATTAGGACGCTTTCAGCTTGAAGCAGCCATCCAATCCCTACACGCCCAGCGTATGGTAACTCAGCAAATTGATTGGCATGCACTGGCATTGCTATATGAGGGTTTGATTCAGCTTTCACCGACTCTAGGGGCATTGGTGAGCTATGCTGCGGCGATTGTCGAAACGCAAGGATTAGACCGTGGCTTACAACTACTCGAAACACTCCCTCCCGAAGGCGTGAAAAATTACCAACCCTATTGGGCTCTGAAAGCTCACTTACTCAAGTGGTTAGGGCATCAATCTGCCGCTCAACAAGCCTATTCGAGGGCGATCGGTTTGACAGAAAACTCGGCTATACGCGAGTTCCTTCTGGCTCAATCTTTTAGATTGGATGCTTGAGATGTAACAAATTTGCGACAGAATAACAACACAGTGGAGCGGATGGTATAAGGTCTAAGGAAGTTTTGATGCCAGAAATCCAGCCACATAGACTACTAAAAAAGCTTGTGTGGAGACACCTCTGGATACATAGTGCGTCAGCATTAATAAATTACTCCCAGAGCTAATCTTGCTTCGCAAATTATAGTCTAATTGCTGAATTTAGTTGGGTTGTGAGCAGGAGTTTTACAACAGAATATAACGCTTCTGGGTCTGATTCATCTAATACAGAAACCGGTCAAGCCTCTGATTGGAATCGATTTAGATATGGCAATTGAGAAGATCACATCCACAGAGCAAGCGAATTGGAAAAAATTGATCGAATCAGAGTGCTAAATCTAGCCCCCAGAATCAGTACCACAAAATTTAAAGCAGTCTTTTATTTGATGCTACCTTCTGTCTAATATCTTGCAGGAATAAAACTCCTACATCCAAAATAAGGAACTTAAAAGCAGTATTCAGTCCAAGTTGAAACAAATTTTAACCAAGGGATGGGATAATACACCCGTCTTGGCATAACCATTCTGCCTTTGTGACCCAATCCTAATTTTTTGAGGTGTAATTCATGGCTTTTGCGCCCCACGTTTGTCCTCAGCCCCAGGCCTTGATTTTTGATATGGATGGGGTTCTTTGTGACACGATGGCCTACCATCTACAGGCTTGGCATACCTATATTCAGCGGACTCCGGCCTTGGCGGCGGTGGATCGGGCCAAACTGCAAACGATGGGGGGCAAACGTAACTGTGAGCTATTACCGGAATTATTGGGGCGGCCGGTCAGTCAAGCTGAGGTTGATGAATTGGGGCGGAAGAAGGATGCCATCTTTCGGGAGTTGATTGCCCCAGAGTTAACGGGATTAGCTGGAGTTTTAGAGTTTCTTAAGGGTGCTAAAGCCGCTGGATTGAAGCTGGGCCTGGGGACTTCGGCCAGTCAAGAGAATGTGGATTTAATCATGGCCTGGGAAAACCTGGGGGATTTCTTTCCAGTGCGGGTGACGGAAGTGGATGTGCAGCAGGGAAAGCCGGATCCGCAGTGTTATTTATTGGTGGCCGAACGGTTGGGGGTGGAGCCAAAGGATTGCCTAGTTTTTGAAGATGCCGTGGCCGGGGTGGAAGCAGCTTGGCGGGCCGGGATGGCTTGTTGGGGCGTTTTAACCCTCCACTCAGAGCCAGAATTGATCGAGAAGGGAGCTTCAGCCTGTATTCAAGATTTTACAGATGCTCGCTTGGGGGAATTATTACCCTTAGCCCAGGCCTGTGTGTAGGAGTAATTTGGCTAATGTTCGACTTTGCCACAGCAGTTTTAAGTCCCCAAGAAAAGCGCACCCGCTGGGGATTTTTGGGCCTGGCGACATTTCCCTTAATCGGGGCTGTAGTTCTCAACTTTGGATTACAACCTGGATTTACCATTTGCCCGATGTTAAATTGGACCGGAATCCCTTGCCCCAGTTGTGGTTTAAGTCGCTCGTTTATGGCCCTAGTCCGGGGAGATATGCATCAGGCTTTGAGTTTTCATGCCTTTGGCCCGCTATTTTTCCTCACCTTTGTGGGTATTGCCATTTGCATGGGCCTGGAGTTGAGCCAAAATCGCCGCTTAACTAAAACTCCATTTCATCCTTTAACCTATTTTGCAACCTGGAAATATATATTTCTAGTTTATTTACTTTATTACGGATTACGGATTGCGAGCTTAACTCATATTGGCAACTTTTACGCCCATCCCTGGCAGTTAATTACCCAATACTTTTAAGGGACTTGCGGGCAACTTCTGGGCTAAGTTTTCATAGGCTGCCAGGCCCCGTAAAGCCAGTAATGCAGTCCCATAGGCGGCTTCGGTTTGGGGCGAGGCTTGAACGGGTACACCTAACACTCGGGTGCGAATCTTAGTCCAGGCCCCGTTTTTGGCCCCACCCCCAGCGGTATAGACCCTTTTCAGCGGACTGGCCCCCAAACTAACTAATAACCGGTATCCCTGGGCTTCAATCCGGGCCAAACTCTCCAGCAGGCCATGTAAAAACTCTTGGGGATGCTCAGGTTTTGGATCGAGGCGGGGTTGTAAATCTGGGTCATGGATTGGGAAACGCTCACCCGCCTGAGGGAGGGGGTAATAATCCAATTCACTGGGAATATCTGGGTTAATGGCTGCACTGAGAGACTCTAATTCCTGATCCGTAAAAAACTCCTTCAGGATGGCTCCCCCACAATTAGAGGCCCCCCCCACAAGCCAGTAATCTCCGCAGCGATGACTATAAATGCCGTAAGCACTGGCCTGGATCGGGATTGGGCTAATGAGTTTTAGGACTAAGGTGGAGCCAAGAGAGGTGACAGCCGTACCCAATGCCGTGGCCCCAGATGCTAAAAATGCCCCCATACTATCCGTTGTTCCGGCACAAATTGCACAGGTAGGGTTAATCTGCCATCGGGTTGCGGCCTGGGAGCTAATGGGAGCAATGACTGTTCCAGGGGCAACAACTTTCGGCAAGAAGGGATGAAGTGGAGCTAAAACTGGATGTTGAAACCAATCGGGATAGACTTCACGGGCCGGGTCATAGCCCAGTTTTAAGGCATTGTGATAATCACTGATTCCGAGTTGGCCATGGAGTAAAAATCCTAACCAATCGGCCTGGTGGAGGAAATATCGTGCGGCGGGAAACTCCGGCTGGCCTTGGAGCCAAAGTAACTTGGCCAAACTGGAGGTGGCGGCAAGAACAACATGATCGGCAGGGGCAATAATTTTCAGGGTATTGAGAACATCCCCGGCCTGGTTGTTGTTATATAAAAGTGCGTCCCTGAGAGGATGTCCCTGTCCATCACAAATTAAGACCGTACTGGAAGTCCCATCAATGGCGATTCGTTCCAGGTTCCCTTTCAGGTCGTGAGGAATTTGCTGCAATAGCTGATCCAGTTGAGTTTGCCACAGTGAACAGGATGCGGAACTGATGTTGAGGGGATGACTGACCTGGGCCTGGTGGAGAATTCCTTGGCCTGGATCAATGACAATGGCCCTTGCCCCCGATGTGCCAAAGTCTAGGCCTAAGTAATAACTCATGATGTTTCCTGACCCAGATAGGCTGTCCCTGCCTTGGCGCGGTAATCCTGACCTATCCTTAATCCTGCGGGTCTAGTTGATAGAATTAGCTTATGAATTTTTGTGGCCAATTGGTTTTCCTCGGTGGGTCACGTCTTTAATTCTGCTGCTTAAACTCCCATAACGGAACATAACTATGACTGATGGTGGCCTCCAGCCGACAGATAAGGATCATGCCGATTTGAACCTACAAACCACGCCCCCGGAAAAATCTGAGGCCTGGTGGGTTGAAGTTCTTAAAACCTTGGGACTCGCTTTAATCCTAGCCTTTGGGATTCGGACATTTGTGGCAGAAGCTCGCTATATCCCCTCTGGATCAATGGAGCCGACCTTGGAAATTAACGACCGCTTGATTGTGGAAAAAGTTGGCTACTACTTTCATCCCCCCCATCGCGGCGATATTGTCGTCTTTAATCCAACGGATACACTCCAGGCCGTGGGCTTTCGGGATGCTTTTATTAAACGAATTATCGGGATGCCAGGGGATACCGTTGCGATCCAGGCCGGGCGTGTCTTAATTAACGGGCAACCCTTTCCTGAGCCTTATCTACCCAACTCTGTCTTTACCACCATTGATACCTGCGCCGGGATGACCCCGTTTCTTGGACAACCCCAAACCATTCCGCCCAATTCCTATCTTGTCTTAGGAGATAACCGAGGTAATAGTTTGGATGGTCGCTGTTGGGGGGTTGTGCCGCGAGATCACATCATTGGGCGGGCCGCGTTTCGATTTTGGCCCCCCAGCCGTTGGTCTGTAATCCCCGATGGCAATCAAGTGGAGGCCCACCAAAATCCTTAAAACCCCTTAACATAAGTTAATAAAGCATGGGAATAGGGTCATGACAACGGCAGTTAAGGTGGCTGGGGAACCAGATCAGTACGATATTCAGCTTGAGTCTCACTACTGGGCCTGGGGAGCCTATAGGATTCACTATGTCCAAAAGGGAGAAACGGGGCCTCATCTCTTACTGGTTCATGGCTTTGGCGCATCCACTGATCACTGGCGAAAAAATATTGCTGAATTGTCCCAGCACTATCAGGTTTGGGCGATTGATTTGTTGGGGTTTGGCCGTTCCGAGAAACCAACTCTCACCTATACGGGCGAACTGTGGCGGGATCAGTTGCGGGATTTTTGCCAAGAGGTGATTCAAGCTCCAGTGGTGATTGCCGGAAATTCCCTGGGAGGCTATGGGGCCCTGTGTTTTGCCGTGGATTGTCCTGAATGGGTGCAGGGGTTAATTCTCCTCAACTGTGCTGGCCCCTTTAGTGATGAACAACAACCTGAAAAATTTAACCTGCAACGGGCGATTCTAAAACTACCCTTTGTGGTTGAAATTGCCAGCTTTTTTCTATTCATGCAAATGCGACAACGCGCCAAAATTCGTCAGGTGTTGCTCAAGGTTTACAAAGACCCCACGGCGGTGACTGATCGCTTGGTGGAAGAAATTTATCGTCCGGCTTTTGATCCAGGGGCCTTGGGGGTATTTGGGGCTGTGTTTAAGTCTCCCCCCGGCCGAGCCTTGGATCTGCTTCTGGGCCAATTGCAAACGCCGCTGCTTTTACTCTGGGGGGAAGCTGATCCCTGGATGTCTGTCAAAAAAGCAGAAAAACTGCAAACCTACTATCCCAACGCCCAATTAGAGTTGGTAGATGCGGGGCATTGTCCTCATGATGAGCGGCCTGAAGATGTCAATCGGATCATTGATGCTTGGATTAGGGGACTGACCGAATCGGCCACCTGATCTTGAGTCCCTGAGGATTGGGTCTGCTTCCCCCCGGCCTGGCCAAAGCTAACATGGGGTTGCTTGCCTTTGGGGTTGAGAATCAATTGGTGAATATTTTAGTCCTCAATGCTGGCTCCAGTAGTCAGAAATGTTGCCTTTACCAGCTTCCCCACGATGCACCTTGGCCGGAAAAACCGATTCCCCCCCTTTGGTCTGGCTGTGGTGATTGGGGCCATTATGACGATCACGCGGAATTAACGGTTCAGTCCTACCCAGAGGGTGCTGACGAAGCTGGGGTGAGTCTGGCCTGGAACATCAACGACCCCTCTCCCACCCACGTTATTGAAGCCCTCCTAGCTACTCTTTGGACTGGCCCAGCCGCGGTGATCACGTCTGTTGATGAGATTGATTGTGTGGGGCATCGGGTTGTCCATGGTGGGCCTACCTATACCCGTCCAGAGCGGCTTACCCCGACTGTCAAACAGGAAATTACGGCTGCGATTCCCTTTGCCCCCCTCCACAATCCAGCCAATCTGAATGGAATTGGGGTTATGGAGGAACTCTTAGGCCCAACCGTCCCCCAAGTTGCGGTCTTTGATACGGCCTTTCATCGGCAGATGCCCCCTGTGGCCAAAATCTATCCCCTCCCCTATGCCCTTTTTGAACAGGGGATTCAACGCTATGGGTTTCATGGCATCAGTCACGCCCATGTCAGTCACCAGGCCAGCCTCATCCTCAACCGTGATCTCCATGATCTAGCCCTCATTACCTGTCACTTAGGCAATGGCTGTTCCCTGGCCGCAGTTAAGCAGGGCCGCTGTGTGGATACGACTATGGGGTTTACGCCCACGGCCGGGTTAATGATGGGGACGCGTTGTGGCGACTTAGATCCAGGCATCTTAGTGTATTTGGCCCGCCAAGGCTATTCCCCTGAGGAGTTGGATCAGTTAATCAATCGTCAATCGGGCCTGGTGGGGGTATCGGGGATTAGTAGTGATCTGCGGGAGATTTTGGCAGCCGTAGCAACCGGGAATTCCCAGGCCCAACTGGCCTATGACCTGTATATTTATCACCTGCAAGCCAAGATTTCCAGTTTAATTCCAGCCCTGGGCCGCTTAGATGCCTTAGTCTTTACGGCCGGTGTAGGTGAAAATTCTCCCCAAGTGCGGCGAGATGTTTGTCATGGCCTGGCCTGGTTGGGATTAGACCTCAATGAAGCCCTCAATTCCCAACACCCCCGTGATCAGGATATTGCTATGACTCATTCCCATATCCGGGTGTTAGTGATCCATACCCAAGAAGATTGGGCCATTGCCCAGGCCTGTTGGGAGAATCTAACAAGAACATAAAACCAGCAGTCTATATTGTCAGCAGCATCGGCGAGGATTTAAACACTCGTTCCTAGACTCCAGAGCCAGAGCAACGGGTAAACTGACTGTGAATAACCCCAAAATTTCCAAACCGTTCAGGCAAATCACGCCAGGGAATTCTAGCCCGATATCGGTAGAGTACCGCTTCGATAAATAAACGGCTATCTATTGCAGTTCGACCTACATGACTCTGTCGCCCCGGTCAATGAGGTTCTATTTTCGCCCACTGGTCATCTCTCAAGGCATAGCGTCGCATAGGGGTAAGCTGGCTCAAGTCACGTCTGAATAATTTTAAAGAACAATTAACCTGGAAATTTGTTGGCAATTGAATTATGCTGGCCGTCTAGGAATAATTTAGACCATAGACTCTTGCGTCTATGCTGGAAAATAGATGCATTATAAAGCTTTATTAACTTACAGCGGATTCTCTACCAATGTTGTCAGTCAATTTTGCTGATCTGCCAGGCCTTAGAGATGTCTACCAACTTAGAACAGGCTGTCTAATGCTATAAACCTTCATAATTTAATTAGATTGTTTACAGTTTAGGGCAATAGTAGCCAGTGACCCCCCCCCAGCTTGACCCCAATCAGATAGCCAAACCAGAAATTATTCCCTCCTGGCGAGACCAGATTACCCGCTGGTGGTCGGAGTTTAAGATTCAAACCCGTCTCCTGGTTGCCGTTACGCTAATTGTTTCGGTAATGACCAGTGCGGTCACCTTTTGGGCGGTCAACAGTATTCAACAAGAAGCCCGGCTCAACGATACCCGCTACGGTCGTGACTTAGGGATTCTCTTGGCTGCTGATGTGGCCCCCCTGGTTGCCCAAGGAGATTATTCTCAAGTGGCAGAATTCTCCCAAGAGTTTTATAACCGTAGCTCCAGTATCCGTTATATGCTCTATGCCGACAGCGATGGGGAGATCTATTACGGCATCCCCTACACCGCCCCACCAGTGAATAGTGCCCTCGCATTACGGCGACGGATGCAACTGCCCCCTAGCTATGCCCAGAGTAAAGAACCCCTGGTTCGACAGCACGCGACCCCCGATGGCACAGTTGCTGATGTCTTTGTCCCCTTGGCCTATCAAGAAAAGTACTTGGGAGTGTTGGCCATTGGTATCAATCCTAATCCCACCGTAGTCGCATCAGCCGCCTTGACTCGGAATGTAACCGTAGCTGTCTTTGTGGCGATTTGGGTAATGGTGATTTTAGGGGGTGTCTTCAATGCCTTGACCATTACCCAACCCATTAAGGAATTGGTCTTAGGGGTCAAGAAAATTGCGGCTGGAGACTTTAAGCAACGAATTGATTTGCCCTTTGGGGGGGAATTGGGGGAATTAATTTCTAGTTTTAACGAGATGGCGGAACGCTTAGAGGTCTATGAAGAACACAACATTGAGGAACTGACGGCCCAAAAAGCAAAACTAGAAACCCTGGTCTCAACCATTGCCGATGGCGCAATTCTACTGGATCCCCAAATGCGGATTATTTTGGTGAATCCGGCCGCACAGCGGTTATTTAACTGGGAAGGGATGCCTGTCCTCGGGGGCAATGCTCTTTACTATCTACCAGCAGCCGTCACAGAACGGTTAACTTGTCCCCTATTCCAGGCCGCCAGTGGGGAAAGTGAGGGGGGAGAATTCCGGGTCACACTGCGCGAACCCAATCAGCGCACCCTACGAATTCTATTGGCAACAGTCTTAGATGGTCGCGATACACCCAAGGGGATTGCGATTACGGTGCAGGATATTACCCGTGAGACGGAACTGAATGAGGCTAAAAGTCAATTTATTAGTAATGTCTCCCATGAACTCCGCACTCCCCTGTTTAATATCAAGTCTATTATTGAGACGATTCAGGAGTTTGGGAATAATTTGCCGGTGGAAAGCCAGCAGGAATTTTTGATGACGGCTAATCAGGAGACGGATCGGCTGACGCGCTTGGTCAATGATGTCTTGGATTTAGCCCGTTTGGAATCGGGACGCTCCTATCAGTTTGAGGCCATAGATCTCAGCCAGGCCATTGAACAAACCCTGCGCACCTATCAACTCAATGCCCAGAATAAGGGAATTAGTTTGGTTAAAGAGTCAACACCGGAGCTGCCCCTGATTCGCGGCAACTATGATTTACTCTTGCAAGTATTCACAAACCTTGTGGGTAATGCCCTTAAGTTTACCCCTGAAGGTGGCAAGGTGACGATTCGGGCCTATCATCTGCATCCCCAGGCCGATTTGGCAGCCCAGGCCGTGCGGATTGAAGTGGCAGATACAGGGATGGGCATTGCCCCAGAAGATCAACCGAAGATTTTTGAACGCTTCGTCCGGGTTGAGAACCGGGTACATACCTTAGAAGGGACTGGCCTAGGCCTGTGTATCGTCAATGATATTGTCCAAAAACACGAGTCCCAAATCCATGTGATCAGCGAAGTGGGGGTGGGGAGTACCTTTTGGTTCGATTTACCCGTTCACATCCCAGAAACGTTGGATGTAATGTTAGCTGAAGCTGCTACTGCCAAAGCCTAGATACCGATGCCCCGTTTGCCATTGGGATGAATCGTAAACCAGTTTGTGCGGGCCTGGGCAATTTGATTGGGGGTAATATTTGAGCCAGTTAAATCGGCGTTTTGAAGATTCGCGCCCCGCAAATTAGCATTGGTCAAGCTAGCCTCTCTCAGGTTCGCTCCTTGTAAGTTAGCCCCCTGTAAATCTGCATTCACAAAGTAGGAGGCCCGTAAGTCGCAATCGCGGAGGTTAGCCCCCCCCAAATTGGCTCGCCCAAAGTCCACATTCATCATCACGCAGCCGCGCAAATCCGCTTTTTGCAGAAAGGCCTGGACAAAGCGGGCATCGGATAAATTAGCCTTACGCAAAACCAAATTATCTAACCGAGATTCAGAAAAGTCCCGTTCACCCCGGTTGTAGGCAGCCATGAGAGTTTGCGGGGTTAAACGACTACCGCCGTGGGGATTATTGTCATAACTCACTTGACTGGGGGGAGTTTGGGCGGCTCCACTGGTGCGGGCTGGGACTCGAGTTGAAGGGGGGGCAAAGCGGGAATAGTTAGGTTGTAGGCCAGCGCGGGCTTGCTGAGATCGGGCTGCATTGGCTGCATGACGGGTGGCCGGGGAAACCGTTGTTGGCAGACTTCCCGTCGAGCGAGAGCTAGGATCTGGACGGGAATGGAGCGGCCCCGTTGCCAGGCCTTGGTTGATGTCGCTACCTACAGATGAGGGACTGGAAAACTGCTGTAGATCGAGCCGCTTTTGGACTAACTGCAAATCTTGAAGAACATCCTGAGCGGTTTGATAACGGTGCTTAATGGAAACTTCCGTCATTTTTTCAAGCACGTTCTGCAAGTCATTACTGATGTTGACCCGACTGCGCCAGATAAATTCCCCCGTGGTGTTGTCATAACCCAGATCCTTGGGAGATTTGCCGGTGAGCAGGTAAATACAAGTTACGCCTAGGGCGTAAATATCACTGGCATAGACAGGGCGCATAGCCATTTGTTCCGGCGGTGCATAACCAGGGGTTCCCACCGCAAAGGCCGTAAAGGCTGTGTAGTCCTGGGGATTGGCCATCATGGCCTGGCTGACTTGATCCTTAACCGCCCCAAAGTCAATCAAGATCAATTTGCCATCAATCTCGCGCCGGATGAGGTTGGCGGGTTTAATATCACGATGGATCACTTCGATTTTGTGGAGGTAGTCGAGGATTGGTAATACCTCTAACATCACTTGTCGGACTTGCCCTTCAGACATGGGCCCGTTGCGTTTGACTTCTTGTTGGAGAGTGAGACCACTAACATATTCTTGGACTAGATAAAACTCTGGCTCCAGTTCAAAATAATCCAACAGACGCGGAACTTGGGGATGATTACCCACCTTCCCGAGGGTTGTTGCTTCCCGCTGGAAGAGTTGCCGGGCCATATCTAGGATGTGGGGGGCAGAGGCGGCAGGGCGGAGTTGCTTAATGACACAGTTGGGCTTGCCAGGAAGAACCATATCATCCGCTAAAAAGGTCGTGCCAAATCCTCCCCGACCAAGAATTTTAGTACAGCGATAGCGATTATGAAGAAGAAGGTTTGTTCCACAGGCCTGGCAAAGGGTTGCATCATCAGGGTTAGCTGGATTTGTGCAGGCAGGGTTGTAGCAGTAACTCATAAGCCTGGGAATACAAGTAGTTGAGCAAAATGACGCTGAACTGCCGAGAGCCTAAACCCTGGGGGCGAAACCTGACAGCGATTTCCGTATTTATACGATACTCTCTCTTGAAGAAAGTGACATATCCGTAAAATTACGGAAGTTATGACGGAGTGTTGACTGAGATGCCCCCGCAGTCCAGAGTTTTAGGGATAAGACTTACCTTATTATGGTCTATCAAGGGGTGAGTTCCGGGACTACAATCTGGCGAGGCAGGGTTTAGCTTAATATCATTCTGAAATGAGAATAGTCTGATCCCCCTCAACGGCTGACCGCTCCCCCCAAAGAAGTATAAATTTACGGAAGGGTTTGTTGGCACTATCAGGGTTGCAATGTCTGTATCTTCCTCAAGGCAAGTGCTAGATCGGCAGCAGGTCTTGGCCTGGCTCAAGCACCATGTCCCCGCGCCTCGGCAACAGCACATTTTACGGGTTGAGGAGATGGCTCAGGCCCTAGCCACTCAGCATCACCTCAATCCAGAAACAGCCGCCCAGGCCGGGTTACTCCATGACTTAGCTAAATATTTCCCCCCTGAAAAACTCCTTAAGTTGGCAGAAGCTAGCCGTTTAGAGATCACGGATGTGGATATTGCCGACCCCCATCTTCTCCATGCCGATGTCAGTGCCTTGGTTGCTCAAAAGGAATTTCAGGTGACGGATGCGGAGATTTTAGCAGCGGTGGCGGATCACACCTTAGGACGACCGGGGATGGGGTTGCTCAGTTGTGTAGTTTTTCTGGCGGATAGTTTGGAACCTGGCCGGGGGAATAGCCCAGAACTGGACGCGTTACGGGATCTGGCCAAAACTGACCTCCATCAGGCCGTCTGGAAAACCTGTGATCGTACCCTCGCACATCTGATCACCCATCAACGCCTGATTCATCCCCGGATGATTGCAACCCGAAACTGGGCCTTACAACTCTCCCCAGGCCCCAAGAACAAATCAAAATCTTAACGCTATCCTAGGAATATCATCCCTGTTAAAACTGCCCTTTACCAATAGCCAACTTGACCGAGATTCCCTCACCCCTTGAAGATTTGCGTTTGAATAACTTAGCTACTGCCCCTGCCTATCCCCCGGATCCAGTCCTTGACTTGGCCTATGCGGTGGCCGAAGCGGCGGATGATCGCAAAGCCGTTGACATTCAAATTCTGGCCGTGGGCAATGTCTCTTATTTGGCTGACTACTTTGTGATTGCTTCGGGTCACTCTAAAACCCAAGTGCGGGCCATTGCCCAGGCCATCACCGCTGCCACAGAACTCCACTATCAACGCCTACCAGGCCGCACGGAAGGGTTATCTGACTGTACCTGGATTTTGTTGGACTACGGGGATGTGATTGCCCATATTTTGCTACCGAAAGAGCGGGAATATTACAACCTTGAGGCCTTCTGGGGCCATGCTGAGGTGATTCCCTTTCCCCCTGTCAAAGCGCAGCAAGGCTAAGAGAAAGGTTAGAATCAAGAATACTGTCAAATTTTAGTCAAATTCTAAGAGTGTAGGATCGTCATGGCCAAACGGATGCAGTTGGTGCTGAATGAAAATATTTACAAACTGGGTAAAGTCGGCTCCATTGTCGAAGTTGCTCCCGGATATGCCCGGAATTATTTACTCCCTCGGGGCCTGGCCCAACCCGCCACTCCTGGGGCCCTCAAACAAGTAGCTCGGCTTCAAGAACAAGAGCGGCAACGCTTTGCTGAGTTAAAACTCGTGGCTGTGCAACAAAAAGCGACCTTAGAGACCATTGGCACATTCTCGATTGCGATGCCGGCCGGGGAAAAAGATGCTCTCTTTGGCAGTGTCACCCACCAAGACGTGGCCGCCGCGATTCAAGCCATTGCCCAAGAAACCGTGGATCGGCGGGAAATTACCATGCCCGAAATTCGCAAGCTTGGCAGCTACACCGCAGAAATCAAACTCCACCCGGAAGTCACAGCTACGATTACGGTTTTGGTTGTGCCTGAATAATCTCCTATGGTACAGGAACCCAGTTTCCGTCCCGATTTTTCGCCCATTCCGCCCCAGAACCTCGAAGCTGAGGAGTCTATTTTGGGGGGAATTTTGCTGGATCCAGAGGCGATTAGTCGGATTGCTGATTTGTTGCCTGTGGATGCCTTTTATCTGAGCGCACATCGAGATATTTACCGAGCGGCCCTAACCCTCCACGCGCGCGGCAGTCCTACGGATTTACTCTGTCTGACGGCCTGGTTGCAGGATCAGGGCTTACTGGAAAAAGTGGGTGGGCAAAATAAACTGGCAGAATTGGTGGATCGCACCGTCAGTGCTGTCAATATTGATCAATATGCTGGCCTGGTCAAAGATAAATATCTGCGCCGCAAGCTGATCCAATCTGCCAACGATATTGCCCAGGCCGCCTATGATACCTCTACTCGTCTGGATACGATTTTGGATCAGGCCGAGCAGCAGATTTTTAGTGTGACCCAAGATCGTGTCCAGCAGGGGCTAGTGGCCACTGAAGAAATTTTGGCCAGTGCCTTTGCGGAATTGGAACAACGCTCGATTGGTAATATTCTTCCTGGCCTATCCTGTAATTTTTATGACCTCGATAACTTAACCCAAGGCTTTCAACGCTCGGATTTAGTAATTATTGCCGGGCGGCCCTCGATGGGTAAAACGGCGATTTCGCTCCAAATTGCCAAACGAATTGCTGAAATTCATAAATTAGGGGTCGCGGTTTTCAGCTTAGAAATGTCTAAGGAGCAACTCATTCAACGGCTCTTGGCTAGTGAAGCGCGCATTGACAGTAACTATTTACGGGCCGGGCGGATCAGTCAACATCAATGGGAACCTCTGAGTCGCGCCATTGGTACTCTTTCCCAGCTTTCAATCTATATAGACGATTCGCCTAATCCTGGTTTGGGAGAAATTCGCTCTAATGCCCGCCGCCTCCAAGCTGAACATCCAGGGGGCCTGGGCCTAATTTTGGTGGATTATTTACAACTGATGGGCAGTGATGATGGCAATGAAGGACGCGTCCAGGAGTTATCAAAAATTACCCGTTCCCTCAAGGGCCTGGCGCGGGAGTTGAATGTGCCGGTGATTGCCCTGTCGCAGTTAAGTCGGGGGGTGGAAGCACGGCAAAACAAACGTCCGTTGATGTCAGATTTACGCGAATCGGGTTCCATCGAACAGGATGCGGACTTAGTGATATTGCTATACCGTGATGAATACTACAATCCTGACACGCCGGATCGAGGGGTTTGCGAATTAATTTTAGCCAAGCACCGGAATGGGCCTGTGGGAACCGTCAAGCTTTTGTTTGATCCGCAATTTACTCGGTTTGAGAACCTAGCTCGGGATCGCTAATCCCCTTCCTTACCGTAATGGAATGCCCCTAAAACACGAGCCTTGTACAGTCAGGCTTAGACATCTTTGTACTCTTCTAAGAACACCAGAAAATCTTTCAGGGCTGTTTGGGTTTGTTGACTGGGTTCGAGTTGATTCCGTATTTGGAGAATAATAAATTGATTTTGGATTCTAGCCCAGCGAGCCGCGCGTTCTCGTTCTTCGTCTGCCAATAAACCCCGTATCGTTTCTGCGCTCAGGCTGGTTTGCAGCAGCATGCGCGTTCTCGTTCTTCGTCTGCCAATAAACCCCGTCTAATCTCTCGTTCTCGAGCTTCAATTTCATGGTTTCTTGCCGCAATCGCTTGGTCTCGGCTTCGATTTCCACTGTTCCACCCAAGGCCGAAATTAACCAGGAGAGATGTTGTCCCAGCAATGAATGCCACGAAACTCCAGTCGAGGAGGGTGAGGCTAAACCAAGGGAGTGGGACTGTTCTGGCGTTTTTTTCCCGCCCCAGTCCTAGGAGTGACCCACGGTCTTGCCATCAATGGTGATGATGTCTTCGCTCCGCAAATGACGGCGCAGATGGTTAACCCAATAATCTCCAGAAGCTGATGCTCTAATAGATTCAAGGCTCTTGGGTCTTCTAGACTCTGGAAGTGCTCTTGCAAGATTGAACCCGATTCCGTAACCGGAGTCATAGCTAGTTTGATAACTCTACCCTCCCATCTTTACTTCTCTGAGTATGTGTTTGCCCTAGACCAAAACCTGGATAGCCTTGACCTCGAGGCTCTTTTGAAGTTACCCAGAGAGTCACTGGGCTTTCAATATGCCAATATGCTGACCCAAGGGGGATTCAACGCGGATTTCTTCCCGCGGGTTCCCACGGATGATGTGCTGGATTACATTCGCTTACGAGTCCGGCAAACCCATGACATTTGGCACGTGGTAACGGGTTTTGGCACAGATGAGGCCGGGGAGATTGCCATTCAAGCCTTTGGCCTGGCCCAGATGCATTATCCCAGTGCCGTTTTGATTATCGTGTCAGGCATCATGGCTGCCATTAAGCACCCAGATCAGTTGAACATGACTGTCGAAAAGGTTTATCAGGGGTATCAACTGGGACAGAATGCCGGGCCATTTTGGGGGCAAAAGTGGGAGTTGGCCTGGGAAAAACCTGTTACTGACTGGCGGGCAGAATTAAAAGTCGCTCCAAGCGGCAGTTAGACACTCAGGCGGGAACAGCGGCATAGACATCTACAGCGGGGGGGTGATGGGGTGGTGCATGGCGATCTAAGTTGTCCTCAATCACCGTCCGACCTTCTTGGATCATGTAGTCAAAAAAGGCCTGGGCCACCACAGATAGCTGTTTTCCGGCCGGATACACCACTTGCCAATGGCGTTGAATCGGGAAATGCTCCACATCTAGGATGGTAAATTGTCCAGAGTCTCCATCCAAGGCCAAGCAATGACGGGACATCACCGAAATTCCCAGGCCTCCCGCGATGGCTTGTTTAATGGCTTCACTACTGCCCAACTCCAGACGGACTTGAATTTCAATTCCATGCTCGGCAAATAACCGTTCAATGGCCTGGCGCGTTCCTGATCCTACCTCTCGCATGATAAAAGCCTCACCGTTGAGTTCTTGGATGGGGATATTTTGCCGGCCAGCCAAACGATGGGAACTGGGAGCCAAGACAACGAGGGGATTATCCAAAAAGTTATGCTGATCAACATCAATATTTTCCGGGGTGTGGCTGGGAATGTAGAGATCATCCAGATTATCCCGGAGACGTTCCACCACTTGCTCATGGTTGGTGACGATTAGGGAAACATCAACGCCCGGATAGCGATGACAGAAGGGACCTAACAGCCGGGGAATCACATATTTGGCAGTGGTGATCACAGACAGACGCAGATGCCCTTGCTTGAGACCTTTCAGATTTGCGATGGCCATGTCAAAGCGATCCAGCCGTTCAAAAATATCCTGACAAGTGGCGAGGAGTTCTTTACCGGCTTCGGTCAAATAAAGTCGTTTACCCACTTGCTCAAACAGGGTCAGCCCCACCGCCCGCGTGAGTTGTTTCATCTGAATGGATACAGTCGGCTGGGTTAAAAAAAGCTCTTCTGCAGCTCGGGTAAAACTGCCATGACGGGCGGTGACTTCAAAAACTTTCAGTTGGTGCAGGGTGGCTTGCTTCACACCTAAATTCTCCTTGGAAGAGATATATCACGACTTCACATAGACTAAATTCTATCAAACAAAAGGCTGCTATTTAGCTTTTCGAGTAAAAGTCGGCTCAGGGTCATACGGATATTACGGCTAGGCACACCTCAACCAAATAGTGCTGAAGGGATTTTGCGTTTGGGATTAAGAGTTGTTCAGAACAGTTTGTGTAGGATGATATGGTCATTCCAAGCCGGAGTGGGACACTGGGAATATATCAGGCGATCAATTCAAGCGTTGTGCCTATTCTCTCACTACCTGCATGAGCAACAGTCTAGATTTACGACAACGAGTTAGCTCCTATATTCAACAGAGGGAACTGGCGATACTTGCCTGACGGCTTCGCATAGTCGTTGATCTACCAGAAGATAGAGCAGGATTTTAACGCCCTTAAGTGAGCCAGAATGTACGCCGAATTAGAAACCCCGATTGATGAGATTATCCGAAACTGTTGTGCTGCCTAATGTCCCATTCTTTATCGAAATGACTATAAATAGCCTGAAAGATTTGTACATCATCCCTGCTAGAAATGCTAAAGTCTCTTGCTCAAGTAGTTGACATCCTCCCCGCCCTGTAGCGTGCGTGCGAAGTAGTGCCGGGCTTGTACCCAAGAATTTCTGGTCACTGAGAAGCTGCATGGGTTTGATCCAGGCTTAAAAATACCCGCCCAATCACCTCCTCAATGGGTGGATCCGTAATGGTCAGGTCACAAACATCCAGTTGAGCCAAAATTTTACTGACGGTTTCGGTGAGGTGTTCTCGGCGGACAATTAAGCGCACATCCCGTTCCTGAACCGCTTCAATATCCCCAAATTGTTGTAATTCACTGGCTGGGACAGATTGATTGAGTTCCAGCTTGACTTGGCGATAGGGGGAAAATTTATCTAAAAGGTCATCCAACTGCCCATCATAAATTAACTCACCCTGATGGATCAGCAAGACCCGTTCACAGAGGGCCGTAATGTCTGCCATGTAGTGACTGGTGAGGAGAATCGTGGCCTGGAAATGTTCGTTATAGGTTTTTAGGAAGGCGCGCACACTCATTTGGGCATTCACATCCAGGCCGAGGGTTGGCTCATCTAAAAATAGGATTTGGGGGCGATGGAGCAGGGCCGCCAAGAGTTCAGCTTTCATCCGTTCCCCCAAGGATAACTTCCGCACTGGCTGTCGGAGTTTGTCCCCTAAATCCAGCATTTCGGCCAGTTCACCAACCCGTTGCAGACATTCGCGCTCTGACAATTCATAGACCGCGGCATTAATTCGTAATGAGTCCCAGGCCGGGAGATCCCAAATTAACTGCTGTTTTTGCCCCATGACCAACGTAATTTGCTTCAGAAAACTGGGGCGGCGTTGATAGGGAATTTGTCCCGCCACAGTCAAATGTCCAGCGGTGGGATGAATCAGGCCCGTAAGCATCTTCAGGGTCGTGGTTTTGCCTGCACCATTGGGGCCCAAAAAACCCACCACTTCCCCCGGCCGGATCTCAAAACTGACATCTTGAACTGCTGGAATTTGCCGATATTTGCGCCGCCAAAAATGATCTAGAGTCCCCTTCAGACCCGAGGCTTTATCCGAGACTGTATAGACTTTAGACAAGGCCTGACATTGAATAATGGTCACGGTACACCTATGGCATTTGGTTTGGCATCTGGCCTTAAGAACAGCGAGTTATTTTTTGACAGAAAGGGAATTTAATAGGCCCTGGCAGGCATCTGTGAGTAAATCCAACACCAGTTCAAAGCCGTGCTTACCGCCATAGTAGGGGTCGGGAACCTCCTGAAGGTCCGAGGTTTGGCAATAGTCACACATCAATTTAATTTTGTCCTGATATTTTTGATGAGGATCAAGACGGCAAATATCCGCGAGGTTATCTTTATCCATTGCTAAAATCAAATCAAATTTCTCTAAATCTTCCGGGTGCAGTTGCCTGGCCTGGCTCTCCAGATGAATTCCCCTTTGTCTAGCCATCATCATCATCCGGGAGTCGGGGAGTTCGCCAATGTGATAGTTACTGGTACCCGCAGAGTCACAGAAAATCTCCTGACCTAAGCCTGCCTCCTGGACTAAATGCTTCATGATGCCTTCTGCAGCCGGGGAGCGACAAATATTACCCAGACAGACAAAGAGCAGTTTTTTCGTCATCAGAGCCTCCAATCAAGGGGAATTTCCCCGTTTATTGTCTCAAATTTGTTCACTCTCGATCCCCTCGACTCACTGCCAGGGCCTGGAACGAGATATTAAGGCGGCCGCTCACTGTTCAAGCTCAATGGCGGTTTTGCTGATCACAAGTCCTATGCAACCACTGCGGCTAAGACAAGTATCTCAGCACCAAACCTACTAAAGAATATAGCAAACAGTAATGATTTGTGAGATTGGGGTTATATTTATTTTTCATGAAAATTTTGATTTGAGTCTAGTCCCACTGAAGGGCTGCCCCTTGCCTAAGCCGGTGATAATCAATCATTCTCACAAATGAAGACAGACTGCTATATAATTTTTTAATAGCTGCTTTTGGCATAAGTAGTCATTACCTCATTTTCACTACCGTGTTTTGTATGACGTTAGTCTAGATGCTAAACATTCCGATTGTTATATTTGTTTTTAATCGACCTCAATCTACAAAAAGACTTATTGACTGTTTACGTTCTGTTAAACCTACTATATTATTTATAGTTGCAGACAAAGCCCGTTCTATCCATTCAAAAGAAATAGATCAATGTCAAAAAGTCCGAGCCATTATTGAAACTATTGATTGGCCCTGTGAAGTTGTCAAGAACTATGCTGATCATCACTTGGGGTGTGGTTATTGCATTTCAAAAGGAATCAATTGGGTGTTTACACAAGTTGAAGAAGCTATTTTCCTTGAGGATGATTGCTTGCCTGTGCCAAGTTTTTTCCAGTTCTGTTCAGAACTTTTAGGACGATATCGAGAGGATCATAGGGTTACTCAAATTTGTGGTACAAATCCACTAGGAGAATGGAAATCAAATGAACAGAGTTATTACTTTTCTCTTTATGGAAGTGCCTGGGGGTGGGCTACTTGGAAGCGGGCCTGGAAATATTATGACCATGGAATATCAGCATACTCACAATCAAATGTTCTGCAATCAATTGCTCAGTTAATTGACCATCCAGAAGAATTTCAGCATTTTCAAAAAGGGTGTGTGTTTGCTCTCCAGAATCTCAGCCATTGTTGGGATTATCAATGGTCATTTGCACAACTATCGCAGGGAGGATTATCAGTAGTTCCATCTCGAAATCTAGTTAAAAATGTTGGCATAAGTCTCGATTCTACAAACACAAAAAATCCAATACTTAAAGATTTTTTAGATGTTTATGATCTGGATTTTCCCTTAATTACACCATCGGAAGTTATTTTAGACAGAGAGTATAGTCACCAACATTACTTATTTTTTTCAGGTAAGCCAAGCTTAAACCATAGCATATCAATAATCAAAAGTTTTTTAAAAAAGGGAAGAATAGTGCAAGCATTAGTAATTACCCAAAAGCTTCTCAAAGAACATCCAAATAATCCTGATATTCTATTTTATAGAAGAGTTATATTAGCTCGATTAGGTAAACAAGAATCAAGCGAATATATAAATTCTATAAGTCAACAATGCACTAAGAGTTTTAATAATGAGTCCAATAGTTAGCTGTATTATTCCTACTTTTAATTCCGGCAGCTATCTAGATGAAGCGATTGAAAGTATTCTCAATCAAACCTGGCGGCCACTAGAAATTATTATCGCTGATGATAGCTCTACGGATAATACTCGAGAAATTGCTCTTAGTTACTCTGCGTCCATCAGCTTTTACTCACAACCTACCTCTGGACCGGCTGCTACTCGAAATTTAGGACTCAGCCATGCCCAGGGTGAATTTATCGCTTTTTTAGATGCGGATGACCTATGGCATCCTGAAAAACTAACTCGGCAGATGACTGCATTTTGTAATGACGCAGAGCTAAGTCTTTGTATTACTTATGTTGAGCGATTTTGGTCAGAGTCTTTAAATTGTGAGAAGATTTATTTTGCGAATCATTCACGCTCACAACCCATTCCCGGTTATGCAACTCCAAGTCTCTTGGCTAAACGCACAGCTTTTGAATTGATTGGTAACTTTGATACTAACTTATGGTTTACTGACGCAACCGAGTGGTTTATCCGGGCCAGAGTAGCTGGACTAAAGCTTGCTATTGTAACTGATGTCCTCACGTATCATCGAATGCATCAGAAAAATTTAACCCGGCGACATTCATTAGAGAGTAAACAGGAATTCCTCAAAATTGTTAAAACGAACTTAGATAATCAGAGAAAAATATGAAATCTATTACAAAACTTGCTGGTATTTTAAATGTTATTTTGCCAAAGCTAGATTATACGCTCTTCTTACAAACATGTTTACTAACAGGAGATGCTGGAGAAAAAGCATGGCAGGCCTGGAAACAGAAAAATCAGGAACCACTCATAGCAATTAAAAAGCAATCACAGCCCTACAAGAGACATTTGCCATTACTCTATTATGGGTTAATAAGAAATGAGATTAAAATCTCTAATACACTACAAACTGTCTTACGTACAGCAGTAATGCGTGAACAACTGAGAAATAAAACCTATGAAAGAATTTTATATCAAACCTTAGATGTTTTGCATAAAGTAAATATACGGCCATTCTTATTAAAGGGTTCTGTAACTGCATCAATTGCATATCCACATCCAAGCTTAAGACACTGTCATGATATTGATTTATTCATTCGATCTATGGAATGTAAACAAGCAATTATGGCTTTTAAACAAGCTAACTTAAGGTTGATTAGTTCAGATGTTCAACAGCTTGATATTGAGTTAAAACACCCATCGGGCCTTCCGGTCTTCATTCATCGTAACCTATTTGCTAACGCAGTCTATAACAGGGTACAAAATAAAATGTTAGTGGCTAGTAAGCCTCTATTAATCATGAACAAAGAAGTTAATAGTCTTAATTTTACAGATTTGTTGCTACATATATGTGGGCACGCAGCTACTTCATCTAGTTGTCAATCCCTAACATGGGTTTATGATGCATACTTTTTACTTCAGCAATTTCCTCAAATTGATTGGCAAAATTTACTGGATAATGCTAAGTCTGCCGGGTTTTCACTCCCACTTTGGGTAATGTTGCAATATTTA
Source organism: Pseudocalidococcus azoricus BACA0444 (assembly GCF_031729055.1). NCBI lineage: Bacteria > Bacillati > Cyanobacteriota > Cyanophyceae > Acaryochloridales > Thermosynechococcaceae > Pseudocalidococcus > Pseudocalidococcus azoricus. The sequence continues at coordinate 23,994 of NZ_JAVMIP010000024.1, forward strand.
CAACAGTCTTTCCAGTCCCCGGTTCCCGAAGCATTTTTATCTGAATTAGTAGAACAAGTTACATCCCCAACAGAAGAGATTTTCGTATTATTGAAAAACTCTACAGGACGGCATAAGAGCTTAAGATATTTATTAAAACTAACTCAAAATCATTATGAAAAATTCTGGCTTATTAAAGAACTTGGACCAATAGTATTAGCAAGAAAAATTAAGCATCTAATAAAATGATTTAAACAAGATAAAAATATAACTCTAACTTACCTCTATTTGGTGCAAACGTATAAAATTTTGAGCTATGATTTTCCATGTAAAAGTTTCTCTAACCCGAGCCAGTCCTTGACGGCCAAATTCGGCCCTTAAGTTTGGGTTGAGTAAGAGACAGCGAATTGCTTGGCTTATCGCTTCAACATTTTCAGCCTCAACTAAAAATCCCGTCACATTATCCACAATTGCGTCGGAAATACCTCCCTGATTACTCCCAATACATGGTTTCCCAGCTAATGCTGCTTCTAAAAAGACAATCCCAAAACCTTCCCATTCTTGATGCTTATGACTCTGGCTAGGCATAATAAAAATATCACAAGCTTTGTAAAGAGCCTGCTTCTCTAGTTCATCCACTTCTCCTAGGAAATAGACGTAATCTTCTAGGGAATAGACTTGACACAACTGTTGTAGGCGATTCTGATCTGGACCATTGCCTGCAATCCAATAGCCAAGATTAGGAAACTCAGCTGTCAAGGTTGCCATACTTGCTAGAACTAAATCTATACCTTTATGGGGAACCAGGCGAGCTACAGTTAGCAGAGTTAGTTGATTACAATGAGTTTTGATATTGAGTTGAGGTTGCCAAGAACAGATAGCTGTCGAGAAATTTTGTAGAACTAGATCGGGGTTAATACCCGGATTCACTACATTTATAGGAATTTCTGTTTGCATCACTTGAGTAACTAAGTGGGCAGTTCCCTGACTACAAGCGTAAATTGTCTTTGCCTGTTGAAAATCTGTCCTACGCCAGCGATCTACACTTAGATATTGGGGAGAGATTAACTCAGTGCCATAGGCAAAGATCGAGTAACGCAGGCCAACTTGACGTAAAGTCTGACACCAACAAGATGCAATAAGATTCCAAACACCAATAAATACTTCAATTTTTGCTAAATTTTCCCTTTTAAGAATTGACTGCAATTGTTGAGCATTGTACTTCTTTAATAGATAAATATATTGACCAGAATTAAGATTTTGGAATCTTTCTCGCTCTTGCTCCGACATTAATTCCCGGAGATATGGCAGTTGCTTACGTAGATAAGCCGAGCGTTGATCAGGTAGGGTCTCAACAGTTGTCCAAACTTCAACAGGATAATACTCAGCTATTTCTTGAAAAAGTTGATGGAGATACTCGGAAATTCCACCAACTAGAGGCTTGAAATCTGTGGTCAAGAGAATAAATGTTGTTGATTGTGACACAAGCTCTTACTTTGCTTAAGTATTAGTTTAGATTCACAATTTTTGAACTATTTCCAAGGGACTTCTTTAAGATCAGGCATCGGTGGATCCAGTGCCAGCATATCAGCCATATCTCGATAAATATTTAAGATCGGCGAGCGATAAGAGTCTCGAATAGTCTCTAATTGAGGCAGGCTAGATTGCGTAGTTAAATCTTGCTCTGATACTCTTACCAGGTTTTCTGAAATCAGTTGTTGACCTAGGTCTTGTAGATCATCTTCGATAGTATTTTGGGGGATGTTATAAGCCACACTGAGAGTCTGACTAATTTCCGATAAACTGTAACCCTGCTCTAACAAAACCCAAACGTCTGCACCAATTGCATCCATGCTATAGTAGACACCATCCGATAAATTAATAATAATCAACTCACCATCTAACACTTGTGCAGCTATTTCAGCTTGATTGGATTTAAGTTGTTTTAATAGAATCGACATTCTAGCCTTACTTGATTAGTTTCTTATATAAAATAACATGGTTTTTTAGATAACGATCAAAACTAAAATGATCGATGGCGTGCTGGCGGGCAAATTTACCCAGGCGGATCATTGTTTCAGGCTGTTGAAGTAAGTCTATTACGGCTTGGGCTAGAGCCTGGCTATTTTCTATTGGGACTAGAATTCCACTTTCTCGATTAACTATGACTTCGGGTAAACCACCTACAGCACTGGCAATAACTGGGCGAGCTAACAAGGCTGCTTCCAAGGCTACCAGGCCAAAGGCCTCACGCCGAGAGGGAACCAACACAATGGTTGCACTGTTCATTAAGTCAGGTATCTGTTCAGGGGCAACCCAACCTCTAAAAAAAACTCGTTCGGAGATTCCTAACTTTTGGGTCTGAGTGGCTAATTCTTTTCGTTTACTTCCATCTCCAACTAGCGTAAGACGACTAGTAGGGAAGATTTTTAAAACTCTAGCAAAGGCATTAATGGCCAGATCAAACCCTTTTTCTTGCTCTAAACGCCCAATACAAATGATGTGCGGCGGATTGCTGGGTAGGGGAGCGGGAACAATATCTGTTGGTTCTTTGCCATTATGAATGATAGATGTACGGGATTGAATCGTCGGACTTAAGCGAATAGCCTCATCTAAAGTTGCGGTAGAACAAGCGCAGATCCAGTCAGCACTATTGAGGGTTTGAATCGCAATACTTTCTGTTCCTGAACCCCATGTTGGCATCGATCCTTGAATGGTGAGGAGGGTTGGAACTGGGGCGGCTCTGACCGTGTGCCAATGAAATAAATCTATTGGTGAAATGCTACTCATGTGAACTAAATCAGGGGCCAGAGACTTTTTCAAATCATAAAGGTCTTGCCGGAGCTTAAAAATTAGCTCGGCATTACGGTCTCTTACCGCGTGCCAAAACCTAAATCGATATAAGGGAACTTCAAAAAATTTTTCTTTATCAGGTAGTGCCAACGTATCATGGGCTGTGACAACCGTGACCTCATGGCCGTTTCGTTGTAATCCTTTAACTAGCTGAGCACCCATAATTTGACCACCGGCGATATAAGGCCAAAAGTGGGCACTAAAAAAGAGAATTTTCATTTCTTAACTTTTTAATATTGCTTCATGAATACACTCAGGAACATCCACTGGATTTCCGCCTAAATTCAACCAATAAGCAGGTATATCTTTAATGAGTGCTGCCAATGTATTAAAGTCATGGCGATGCCAACTTGGATATAAAGTTAGGCAGTTAGGCAACATCTGCATCAGAGCTTGAGACTGCTTGGCCGGACAGAGGTAAGTGACGGATTCTTGACTCATCCGAGGCAAAATAATAACTCTAATCAGTGTGGACTTTATAGTAAGGGATTGAGGGATTTGAGATAGGATTATTAAGTTTTTTGACTCCTTTTGATCTCGATCGATCATGGCATAACCAATCAGATCTGGAAATTTATCTAAGCTATCTTGATTGAGCAGAATTGAGTTATAGAGGCTATGACCAAGATAAGTCTGATTATTGCTGACTTCCAGGCCAACTTGATCATCTCCTAAATAGGTAAATCCAGCCGTTAGACAGGCCAAGGCAGAGGTTGATTTTCCTGCACCACTTGGACCTGCAAGCAGGACTCCTTGATTATTTTTTGCGACCATCGCGGCGTGAATTACATTAATCCCCAAATCTCGATGCCAAAGTCTTAACAATTGTTCTAGAGGACGGGCTTGAGCACGAAATGAGAGAGCTTTGTTAGCACACAAGTATCCAATTAAGCGCGATTTATCCCGATCTAAAAGGGTAGTTAACCCTTGTTGTCGAGACAGGACATAACGATTGTTAGTGGAAATTTCGACGCTAGCTCCGAGGCTATCCGGTAGATTAATACGGGTATCCTCAGTTCTACTCATTAGAGAATGATCCCAAAGCAGGATTTCTAAGTCGGCAGTTTGATTTGTATCGGCTCCTAAAGTCAGGTGTTGCCAGACTGCTAACAATTTTTCATTCAACAAAGTCCCAACTACCCGCAGGCGTACAGGTCGTCCGGCTAAAACTATCGTAGTTTGATGATACTCCTCTACAGCAATTGTCCAGGCCTGGTTAAACCCTTCAATAATTGCTGTAGCCTCAATTGCACCGTTGAATTTTTTCACAGCTTAGACTTAGGGTTGAAATTTAGACCGACAAAGTTGACGATACAGTGCATCATAAGCCCAGACATAGCGTTCCCAACCAAAGATTTCTGCCGCCCTGGTTCTGGCTCGCTCTCCCATCATTTTTGCCTGGGGCAAATTACTAAGAAGAGTACAAATAGCTGTAGCCAAAGCCTGGGGATTATTTTTCTCGACAACAATACCTCCCTCACCATCCATAACAACTTCAGGTAGCCCCCCTACACGGCTGGCAATCACTGGTCTAGCCTGCATAGCTGCTTCTAGAGCAACTAACCCAAAAGCCTCTTCCCAGCGTGATGGCATCAACACTAAGGTAGAACGATTGATCAAGGCAGCCACATCCTCCGGTTTAATCCAGCCAAGAAACTCGACCCTATCTGTTAGCCCAAGCAGGGTAACTTGACGTTCTAGGGCCGGGCGTTGGGGGCCATCTCCAGCAATCATTAAACGAGTGTCGGGATGAGCTTTAATAACCTCTCTCAGCGCATAAATCACTAAATCAAATCCCTTTTCTGGAACCACTCGGCCCAAACAAAGGAGTTTTGGGGGAGTGGCAATCAGGGGTGTGGGTGCGAGTGGAGGTATTTTTAAGCCATTGTAAATAAGAGAAGAATTTTTGACCAGAGGCGGAAATAGCTGGTGTAATTCTGTCAAAATGGCCTGGGAATTAGCCGTAACCCAATGAGCAGATTCTAGGGCCTTATAGAGAAGCCTATCAGATGTCAAGGGTGTGCGCCCAAAAGAAATTTTGGCTGAAATTAGCGTGGGAATCGCTGGACTTGACGCAGTGGATAAATGAAAGAAAAGACTGGGGTCACTTAAGTTGATATGGATTAGATCAGGCTGGAATTGTTGCTTTAATGCGATCAACCGCTGTTTGATCGCAAAGATAGTAGCAATATCTCTAGTTTCCAGAGTCCTTAAAAAAGGGAATCTATGAATCGTGATCCCTTCCCATTCCTCTTGATTGGGTAAACTTAGACTTCCATGGGATGTAACAACTATAATGTTATACCCTAAGCACTTTATTTCTCTCAAAAAATGTGAACTGAGAACTTCAACGCCGCCAATATAAGGCCAGAATAACTGCGTCCAAAAAAGGATTTTGGGATTCATGAGCTTGAGCGCGTTGAGTATTCTCTATCATTAGGTTTTTCCTATTCTTGTCAAATATTTCTGGCAAGCGGTAATATGAACATCACTCAATTTAGGGCTGTAGAATTTACATTGTTCCTAAGATTAAGTTGTCCAATGATTAACAGGAGATAGGAGATTCCATGTGGGTATAGTACAACCACTTGCCTACATAACAATCAAGACGAGGTAACGCCTGAGCAAAATACCTAACAAACCTCCTACCGCTAGAGAATCGGTGAGACCAAAACTACTCTTCTCGTGCTGAAAACAGCTTGTATCCATAACTCATCACGGCTCCTGAAGAGATTTAGAATAAGACAACCCTGGCTCCAGGCCGGGTACTTTCTCAGATAGCCGGATACTCATGTCTATTACCTTGGCATTAGCACAGCTAAACCCAATTACTGGGGACTTGGAGGGGAACGCCCAAAAAATCCTAGCCGCCGCCCAGGCCAGTCAGCAACAGGGAGCCAATATTCTCATTACCTCAGAACTGGCCCTCTGTGGATATCCACCCCGAGACTTGCTGTTAGACCGCAGCTTCTGCCAGGCCTGTGAAAAAAACCTCCACACCCTGAGCCGAGAACTTCCCCCCAACCTCACTGCAATCATCGGCACTATTGCCCCCAACCCCGATGCCAATATTGGTGCAAAACCACTGTTAAATGTCGGCGTAGTCATTCAAAATCGTCAGATCATTGATCAATTTGCCAAACGCTTGCTCCCCACCTACGACGTATTTGATGAAGATCGCTACTTTGCCAGTGGCCACCAAGCCCATATCTTGACCTTCCAACAGGGAGAACAAACCATCCGCCTCGGCCTAACCATTTGTGAAGATATTTGGAACGATGAGGAATTTTTAGGGAAACGGCTTTATCCCACCAACCCCATAGCCGAGTTAGCCAGTGCCGAAGCCCAACTGATCATCAATCTTTCCGCCTCCCCCTTTACAGTGTCTAAACCTAGCTTTCGCCAGGCCCTGCTCGCGCATACGGTTCAGCGTTATGGTTGCCCTGTGATTTATGTCAATCAAGTCGGTGGCAATGACGATTTAATTTTTGATGGCCATAGTTTTGCCCTCAATCACCAGGCCCAGCTTGTGGCCCAGGCCCCCGGCTTTCAGACCAGTTTGGATTATGTTACTTGGTCAGAGGGAAAGCTATCAGGACGCAGTGAAATCTTAGCCAATTCCCTCGGGGATGACCATCAGCAAATTTGGGCCGCCCTGGTTTTAGGGATTCAAGACTATGCCGAAAAATGTGGCTTTAGGCAGGCTGTCATTGGTCTGAGTGGCGGGATTGACTCGGCTTTGGTGGCGGCTTTAGCAACGGCGGCATTGGGGCCGGAAAATGTCCTTGGTATTCTCATGCCCTCCCCCTACAGTTCTGATCATTCTCTGCGCGATGCCCGTCAACTGGTGACAAATTTAGGCATTGACCAACACACCATTCCGATTGCCAACCTGATGCAAGGATATGACCAGGCCTTGGAGGACTTATTTACTAATACTCAACCCGGAGTTGCGGAAGAAAACATTCAAGCCCGGATCCGCGGGAATTTATTGATGGCGGTGGCGAATAAGTTTGGTTACTTACTCATTTCTACGGGCAACAAATCCGAATTGGCTGTGGGCTACTGTACCCTCTATGGCGATATGAGTGGGGGCCTGGCCGCAATTGCCGATGTGCCGAAAACCCTGGTCTATGAACTGTGTCATTGGCTGAACCACCAGGCCCAGGCCGGATATACTGCCCCAAATTTTCCCTTTACGGCCCCTGAAGTAATTCCCCAAAATATCCTCATCAAGCCCCCCAGTGCGGAACTCAAACCTGGCCAACTGGATCAAGACTCTCTGCCAGCCTATGAGATTTTGGATGATATTCTCCAGCGGTTCATTGATCGCCATGAATCTACAGCGGAAATGATTGCAGCCGGCCATGATCCAGCAATTGTCACCCAAGTTCAGCAAATGGTCACGCGGGCCGAATTTAAGCGTCATCAAGCTGCCCCCGGCCTGAAAATTACCAGTCGCGCCTTTGGAACAGGCTGGCGGATGCCCATTGCTGCGAAACGTAAATTTGTGTCCTAAAAGCTTTCAGTGGAGGAGAAATTACTTTATGCCGAAAGCCACCAGCGACATTTACCAATTGAAGATCACGATCCGAGATAGTAAACCTCCCATTTGGCGGCGAGTTCAGGTGAAAAGTTCCATCACGCTACCTAAACTGCATCAACTTATTCAAGCCATCATGGCCTGGGAAGATTATCACCTGCATCACTTTATGGTTGGTGATCGCCGCAGTCGAGATGGGGGACACATTTATTTTTATCAGCCACCTGCTCTTTTTGATGATGATTTTTTGAAAGACGATGAACTGAACACCTTTTTAGATGAAGGCAAGTTCAAGTTAAACCAGTTACTCAAAGCCGAAAAAGAAACGATTATTTATGAATATGATTTTGGGGATAGTTGGGAACATTTGATAACGCTTGAAAAAATTCTGCCCCCGGCTCCCATGCCTCATCCCATCTGTATTAAAGCCGTGCGGGCCTGTCCTCCAGAAGATTGCGGTGGCATTTGGGGTTATATGGGGATGCTAGAGGTTCTGAAGGATACCAATCACCCGGAACATAAGGATATTGTCGAATGGTTAGGGGGGCCTGGTTTTGATCCGGTTTTTGTGGATTTAGCGGCCATTAACTCAGCCCTCAAAAGCATTAAGACCTAATTTAGTTTAATCTCCAGTCCAAAGAGTTTTGCCGCATTCTGAGTTGTTTGTTGCCCCAATTCCATCACCGAGATATTCCGTAACTCCGCAACCTGCTGGGCGACATATTGAACATAGCTGGGTTCGTTGCGTTTTTCACCGCGTTTAGGAACAGGGGCTAAGAAGGGACAATCGGTTTCAATTAAGAGGCGATCTTCCGATACCATTTGGGCTGAGGCTTTGATGCTGTGGGCATTTTTGAACGTGACTGTGCCGCTGAAACTGATATAAAAGCCTAAATCTAAGAACCACTGAGTTTCTTCTGGTGTGCCGCCCCAGCAATGCATTACCCCCTTAACGGCCCCTTGGGTTTGCCAGAATTTTTCCAGAAGTGAGCGCATTTGAGCGGCTGCATCCCGACAGTGAATGATCACCGGTAAGTTCAGGGCCTGGGCAATTTCCAACTGGCTCCAAAAGGCCTGGGTTTGCCGCTCCACATTATCAGCCTTGAAAAAATCCAGGCCGATCTCGCCAATGGCCACCACTTTGGGATCGGAACTAGCTAACTCTTGAATTTGGGCTTGATAGTCTGGTTGCCACTGATCCGCATCAAGGGGATGGAGTCCCACCGCAAAATGAACTTCGGGAAACTGGTGGGCAATGGCCTGGATTGCGGCAAATTCACTCGGTTCGACACAGGAATGGACTAAAGCAACAACTCCCGCATCTCGCCAGCGTTGAGCAATTTCCGCTAAATCAGGAGTAAACGCGTCAAAATTCAGGTGAACATGGGTATCAACCAATGGCGGTAACATCCCAGGCCCTCCTGAATCTAATCAACAAAACTGAATCTTAAGCAGTGGTTGTGGCTTTGCTGAGAATCCGGGCTAAACGAGCTTTTTTCCGGGCTCCAGTATTCTGATGCAACACGCCCCGTTTAACCGCCTTATCAATTTTGCTGTAGGCGATGGACATTTTTGCTTGAACCGTGGCAAGGGCTTCTGGGGTGGGTTCGCTAGTATAGGTTTGGACGGCCTGGAGGTACTGTTTGGTCATGGTTTTGACAACTGACTTATAGGCCTTATTTTCCAGGCGGTTGCGCTCGGCAATTTCGACACGCTTGATGGCAGATTTGATATTAGCCACGGTAAGACTCTTTTATCCCAAGTTCTATAGACGGATATTGATCATAACAGATTGCCTGCCTGGATCAAACTTCTGCATCAGGATTCGTCAGGGGCCGGGCCTGGGAAAAGGCTGGATAACTGGCCACCACGGCAATCATCAACCACCAGAGGGTCGCGACTTCCGGGCGGTACCAAATCGTATCCACCAGGCCATGGGTCAACATCCCCAACATGGTTGCCAGGGCCGCCATTAACCAAAAACCATCAGGATGACGCATCTCCCGCAGATGATTGAGGGTCTGCCAGCCCCGGGTCAAGGTTGTCAGCAAAAACCAGACAAATGCCGCAAACCCAATCGCCCCCGCTTCCACCAGGAGTTCCAAGAAAATGGAGTACGCGCTCAGAGCCGTAAACCCAGGCCGTTGGTAGAGGGGATAAACTTTGTTAAAGGCCTCATTTCCCGGGCCAATCCCCAAAATTGGGCGGTCGCGGATCATTTCCTGGACAGCGGCCCAAACATTGATCCGGAAATTGTTACTGCTATCACTGCGCTCGGCAAAAATACTTAAGACCCGCCCCCGAATTGCTGGGACAAGAATTATTGCAGCTACCACCAACACCGCCAGGCCCCCCAGTAACGCCGGAAAAGCCCAAAATTGCCAAATCCGAGGCAGGCGGGGTAACAACCAGTAGAGCAACAACAGAGAGAGGGTGCTCAAACTAACCACTAGGCCCAGCCAACCACCGCGACTAAAGGTAAAAATCAAACTACTGGTATTTAGCCCCAACATCACCCCCCCCAAGAGCTTTGGCAGCCAGCCCCGCCAAGCAAAGACCGCCGCTAAACTGAGGGGAATAGCTGGTAATAAATACCCGGCGAGGAGATTAGGATTGCCCAGATAGCTATACACCCGCGTGGTGTTGGCCAGTTCAGATTGGGGGTCTGTCCAAGTGGCTAAGGCATCGGCCCCGAAAATCCATTGCCTCACCCCATAAATACTGACAACCAACGCAGTTAAGAGATAGATCGTGATCAACCCCGACCGCCATTTGGGAGAGCGCATCACCCGTTCGGCTAAGGCAAAAAAGCCCATGTAGAGACTCAGTTTAATCAGTCCTTGAAAAGCAGCGGCTTTAACGGGGGAAAAGGCTGTGGCCACAACGGCAATAGACCAGTAGAGAGCCACCAAGGCATGAATCGGGGTAAAGCGGTTTTCCGGTGCAGTGCTGACTGTCCACAGCCCCCAAAACAGCACCCCGGCCAAGAGGACAACACCGATCATCCCACTGGGGACAAAGGGGGCCAGAATTAAAATCAGGCCGGCCAGTGCCCCCCCTAATCCCTGCACCCAGGGCCATAAAATACTCCCCCGCTGCCAGGCCTGGATCAGTCCTATCCACTGCCCCAAGAGACTTTTTTGCCGCCACTGTGACCAGGGAATTGTACTGAGGGTAATCTGCTGCCAGAGGGTCATGGGTGGCTTACCGTTTGGAGATCAATCAAGATTAAATATAGGGCACAGTAGTCAGTCTATCGGGTCAGTCGGTCTTCTTGAGCGAGGCCTGGTAAAATCTCGGTGATTGCTCCGGGTTTTATCCTTAAAATTAGCTCACCCTTCCTCACCATCCCCAAGCATTCATGCACGCCCTTGAGCCACAATCTTTAGATCGGGATATTCCCCCAACTGGCCTGGCCCTTTTTGGCATGAGTGCCGATCCACCCACGCAGGCCCACCAAGAGATCATGCAGTGGTTAGCTCCCCAATTTCAACGGGTCATTGTTTGGGCGGCAGATAATCCCTTTAAGACGGAACAAACATCCCTCCATCATCGCCAGGCCATGCTCGGACTGTTGGTGGGAGAACTCCAAAGCACCTATGGGCAAATTCAACACCAGCCGGCCCTGAGTTATCCCTATACCCTGCACTCTGTTCAAGCCGCTCATCGCTACTGGCCCCAAAGCCAGTTTACCTTGGTTGTGGGTAGTGATATTCTCCCGAAATTGGGGCAATGGCATCAGGTGGAATTGTTATTTCAATTAGTGGATTTTCTCGTCTTGGCCCGGCCGGGTGCTCCCCTGGATACCAGTTTGATTAACTCTCTGACTGTTCGGGGGGGACGATTTCAACTCGGAGCCTTTACGGGGCCGGACATTTCCTCAACGGTCTCCCGCCAAGCGGCCCAACCGGAGAATCTCTTACCGGTGATTGCCCAATATGTGTCTCAGCATGGCCTCTATCAAGCTTCCCTGACAGCCCCAGCCAACGCGCCCAGAACTCAACCTCCAGCAACCCATTTCCCCACGAGTGACAAAGCTGAATTTACAGTTGGGGTCGATAATGTGGTTTTTGCGGTGGATAGTCAGGCTAATCGGCTCTTAGTCCTTCTCAGTCAACGACAGCAAGCTCCTTATCAGGGGTGGTATGGTTTACCGGGAACCTTAGTCCGGGCAGGGGAGGGCCTGGAAGCGGCGGCCTATCGGGTCTTGGCGGAGAAGCTGGCCTTGAGAACCCTCTATTTGGAACAGCTTTATACCTTTGATGGCCTGGGGAAACGCCAGCCTTTTGCCCGATCCCAGGCCGAGGGTGAACCGATCAACGCAGTCAAAACCCCAGAGAGCGTTCGCTCTGGAATTCGCTATCTTTCCGTCAGTTACTTTGCCTTGATTCCCTATGGGGCAGCCGCCTTAATGGTTTCAGCAGAAGCGGGTGGGGCCTGGTTTCCAGTCCATGAAGTCCCTCCCTTGGCCTTTGATCATGCCGATATTCTCGCCTATGGGCATCGTCGCCTCAAAAATAAGCTGGAATATAGCCCGGTTGCCTTTGATGTCCTGCCACCAAAATTTACCCTGAATGAGGTTTATCAGTTCTACAGCACTGTACTGGGGGAAAACTTTGCCGACTATTCCAACTTTCGCAGTCGTTTACTCAAACTCGGCATCCTCCAAGATACTGGCGAAAAAGTCATTCGAGCCGCCGGCCGGCCAGCCAGTTTATATCGATTTGACCCCATCGCCTTTGCCCCGCTCCAAGAGACACCGTTAGTTTTTGTCTAGTTTTCAACCTCGGCCGACCCTAACTAAAATCCCGGCGGCGTTGGAGGATCGGGATCAGGATTAACATCCCAACAATCACAAATCCTTGATAGAGCCAATGGCGCCCCACATCCACGGCAAACATATGCCCCTGTTTTTTATTGATTTGATTAATTAATTCCTCAGCCCCATTGATGGCTTTGCTGCGTTGTTTTTGCCAAGTTGTGTAATCGTCCTGCCAGGTGTCCATTTGTTCCTGATAGGTTTTGAGATCGTCACTATAGGATTTTAGCTCCGTTGGATTACTGGGTGGGTCTCCGGGGCTTTTGGGCTTAGGCGGCTCGGCTTGATCCACGGCACTGTTGTATTGCTTTTGGATGCCCGGAAAATTACACTGTCGAAAAATACTTTCTCCAAAGCAAGCACAGTCCTTTTCCTGGGCCTCGGTTAAGTTGTCTCGCTCCTCACTGGTTTTTTGCCAGCAGGCATCCTTAGCCACGTCCCGCCCCAGGCCACTGAGACTGACTAAGGTTTCATAGGGCCATTTCAAGACGGTGACGCGGTTCAAAACTTGCCCAACTGGCCCCAAGGAAGATAGGGGTTGGATGCCGCCACTAAAGATGATTTGCGGAACCAAGAAAAATAATAAAATCAGCGGCACAATGTTTTGATTCGGAGCCACCGCCGAAACCAGTAGCCCCATGATCATCCCGCCAAAGATGGCCAAGACGATGGTGATATAAATCTGGAAGGTAATATCCCATCCCCCCGGTATATTAACTGCAAGCTTAGTGACCAAAAGATAGGTCGCGGCCTGGTAAATTGCTAAAATCAGGGCCACAGCCACTTTAGAGAAAATATAGGGGAGCATTTGGAGCCCCGTCATTCGCTCCCGGCGGTAAATTTCAATCTCTCGCACCAAGTCCCGCATCGTCGTCATGGAACCAATCATGACGGCAACTAAGGCGGTGGCAAAGAGCATCGTTAAGGCTTCATCAGCACTTCCCTGGGCTGAGTCGAAGATATCTCGTCCCCAGGTAATAAAATCCAAGAGGGCCAGGACTGGGGCAATCAAGAGGGTCAGCAGGAGATGGGTGCGATCTTGGCGAAGAATCGTCAAATTTCGCTGGCTCAGAACTAAAAATTGTTGCCAGGGGGATACTCGCCGCTGCTTTTTCTTCGGGCTACGGATCGTTGTTTTGGTGTTAGTTTTGGGAATTTGGCTCAGAAAGGTTTGGCGATTGGCAATAAAGGTTTGACAGAGAGAGGATTGCTGATAACGATTGGCCAATTCCGTCGCGGTGGGCGCGTTAGGATTTTTCTCTCTATCTAAGGCGCGATAGAGATCGGCAAAATCTCGCAGGGGGACTCCTTGTAAGCGATCCCGAAAGGTTTCCCGAAAATAGGGCAGCATTCGCTCCGGTGGACCAAAATAGGCCAGATAGCCCCCAGCCGCCATATAAATCACGAGGTCACATTCGCGGATATTTTGGGTGGCATGGGAAATAATTAAAATGATTCGTCCTTGATCCGCCAGTTGCCGGAGCAATTGCATCATGTCCGCTTCCGTGCCTGGATCCAAGCCCGATGTCACTTCATCCAGGAAAAATAAACTGGGTTGGGTCAGTAATTCAGCCCCCATACAGGCCCGTCGTTGTTGACCGCCACTGAGTTGCCGAATGGGGACATCGGCCCGATGGGATAGCCCTAACTCTCCTAAAACGACCTGAATCCGCTTTTTCCGTTCAGTGGAAGTTGTATCGGGAGGCATGCGGAGTTGGGCTGCATAGTCAAGGGCCTGGAAGAGGGTTAATTCTTCGTGGATAATGTTTTTCTGAGGCACGTAGCCAAGTTGCGTTTTGTAAGCATCATAGTTCTGATATAAATCAGTCCCATTAATCATTACAGAGCCATTGGTGGCTGGGCGCAAACCATTCAGGGCATCCAGGAGAGTTGACTTACCACTACCACTGGGGCCAAGAATAGCAACAAACTCTCGCGGTAGAATTGACAGGGGAATGTCATTTAAAATCCGCTTGCCATCCCCAATGACCTTGCTTAAGCCCACTACATCCAAACGCAAATGTCCGGCTTCGACATACTGGGTTAACGTCTCATCAATGTTGAGAATTAGTCGATCACTACCGATCCGGATGACATCACCGACCCGTAAACTCGTTACTTCAGTAATCGCTTTGCCGTTAACAAATGTTCCGTTACAGGACTCTAAATCTGTGAGGACTAAACTCCCCTGTTGACGGTCAATCTTGGCGTGGAACCGAGAGACACTGGGATGCTCAATAACAAGATCATTGCTACTATCGCGGCCAATACTCAGGGTGTTCAGTCTGGATAAGGCGACTGTTTTCATCGGCGTGGTCAGATCCACCTCTTCGGGTAGTCCGACTTCCGTTGCCACTGGAATATTCTGATCCCCAGTCAACGCCATCTGAGTTGCAGCGAGGCGATCTAGCCAAACTCGTTCGCGTTTAATCTGTTCTGGAAGTTTTAAGCCTTCGTAGGTGAGGGTAGCGGCCGGGCCAAGATTGATCGTTTCCCCCTTACGCAATTGCCACTCTGTGACGGGTTGTCCCCCTGACATCAGTCCCTGGGGAGCGTCTCCTAAGTAAGTAATTAAGCAGTGCTCACTCTGTTCTTGAAGCCGGATGTGGACTGGGGCAATCCCAATCGTATCCACCAAAATATCAACTGAACTATGGGAGCCTAGCAAAACCATCGGCATTTCTAAAATAAATTCCTGTGCCCAGGCCTCGGTTCTGACTAAAACTGATGGCACTCGACTAGCCCGCGGTTGGCTTTGCTCAGGCCGTTCTAAGGAAAACCGCAGCACCGAATCGCCAATTTGAATTAAGTCTCCATCATTGAGGGACTCGCTGGTGTGAGGAGATAAGGGCCGATAATTGATCCGCGTGCCGCTGGTACTCCCAAGGTCAGTAATACTAAAGCCCCCGTTGTGCCACTCAATCCGGGCGTGTTGGCGTGATACAGATCGATCCGCAAGGATAATGGTATTTTCGGGAGTTCGGCCAATGGTGAGCGTATCTTGGGCAATGGGAAAACCGTAATCGGGAGCACTTTTTAGAATCGTTAACCAGGCCGGGGATGCTTTCACAACAAAGAGTCCTTATTGATAAAATTCCTGAAATGTTTATCGGTGAAGCTGCAACAAGCTGATATTCTCTCCAGGGCAAGCCAGATATGCAATTGAATGACTACCCTGAAAATCCATGCCGCAGGGGTTAGGTTAGAAGCGTACTGCCAAAAAGCAACTGGTTATCCCTAAAATGCTGCCTGAATTATAGGGGTTTCCTTGGAATTCTGCTAATTGTGCCTTTAGATAAAATAGGCGGGAATGGAGGGATTTAGGCGCGCACGGGGACAGCATGGGCCTGGAGGTGGGCTTTAATTTCAGGAATGGTGAGTTGACCATAATGGAGGAGTGAGGCTAAGAGGGCGGCTTCGGCTTTGCCAGTGGTCAGGGCAGCGCGAATATGATCGCAGGTTCCGGCTCCCCCTGAGGCAATCACAGGAATGGTGACTTGATTAGCGATGGTTTGAGTCAGTTCAATGTCATACCCGGCCTGGGTTCCATCGGCATCCATACTGGTCAGCAAAATTTCACCGGCCCCGCGACTCTCAACTTCCTTCGCCCAGGCCAGGACATCCAAACCCGTATTTTCCCGCCCCCCCCGGACATAGACATCCCAGCCCGGATTTTCAGAACTCTCGCGCCGCCGAGCGTCAATGGCAATCACAATACACTGCTGACCAAAGCGTTCACTGGCCTGGGTAATGAAATCAGGGTTACGAACCGCCGCGGAATTGAGGCTCACCTTATCGGCCCCGGCCCGTAACAAGTCCTTAATGGTAGTTAATGAATCAATGCCCCCGCCCACTGTTAAGGGAATAAAGACTTGATCGGCGGTGCGATAGACCACATCAATCAAAATATTCCGCTCCTCATGGGTGGCTGTAATATCTAAAAAAACCAATTCATCGGCTCCAGCATTGTTATAGGCCTGGGCCAGTTCAACTGGATCTCCAGCATCCCGCAATTCGACAAAATTTACCCCTTTGACAACCCGTCCGTTTTTGACATCTAAACAGGGCAAAATTCGCTTGGCTAACATTTATTTTTCCTGATGAACGACGAAATTATAGGGATCACTGTTGCCAAATAAACCAATGACAGCAGCCGTTGAACCATATTGCTGAGTTAGGCAGGCCCTGTTTTGAGCATAATCCAGCTTAGTCTGGGAATTGGAGTGATCTCTAGTGGATAATCGTGACGGCCGATGTTTGGGTTGATGGTTAGTGATGAAGCCTAAGAAATTCTATGCGGTTTTTGCGGGTCGTCAAACGGGATTATTTTTCACCTGGCCGGATTGTGAAGCCCAAGTGAAAGGCTATCAGGGGGCCCGCTATAAGTCGTTTCCCACCCGTGTTGAAGCTGAAACAGCCCTCTCTATGAACCTAGCTACCTCCCAAACAGAATTATTTTTATTAGACTCTCAGGTAAATTCCCGGCCCAGGCCTGGTTTAACGGCTAAAAATACCCAAAATAAACCGGATGGCTCTGTTCCCTATATTCTCGATAGTTTATCTGTTGATGCTTCTTGCCTAGGGAATCCGGGGGATGTGGAATATCGCGGGGTGCATACAGAAACGAAAGAAGTTCTCTTTGCGGTCGGGCCTTTAGCCTATGGAACTAATAACATCGGCGAATTTTTAGCGATTGTGGATGGGTTGCAATATCTCCAGGCCCAGGGGTTAACAATTCCGATTTATTCTGATTCAGCTACGGGGATGAGTTGGGTGAAAAAAAAGCGCGTCCAAACCCAATTAGCCCGCCGGCCTGGAAATCAGGAAATTTTTCAGCGGATTGATGAAGCCTTGGCCTGGTTGCAGGAAAACACCTATACCAACCCAATTCTGAAGTGGGATACAGTACACTGGGGTGAAATTCCGGCAGATTATGGGCGCAAATCCCGATGATCTCCCAAGCTAAAACACCGGATGAAAGGGGACTGGATGCGTGTCATTGGCTTAATGAGTGGAACCTCCGTAGATGGAATTGATGCGGTTGTCGTTGATCTCCAGGGGACGGATCAAGATTTCAAAATCAATGTCCAGGCCAGTGCCACCTATGGATATTCTGAATCGTTGCGGAATAAGATCCTAGCAGTCTGTGCTGGGGAAGCCCTCTCAATTCAGGACTTTGCCGCTTTAGATGATCAGATTGCTCAAGAATTTGCCCAGGCCGCGCTCCAGATTCAACGCCAACTCCGAGACCAACAGCCGATTGATTTGATAGGTTCCCACGGCCAAACCGTTTTCCATCGCCCCCCGGCTCAAAATCTCCTTAATCTATCTGCTCAGACTCAACTCGGTTATTCCGTCCAACTTGGTCGGGGAGAAGTAATTGCCCAGATCACCCAAATTCCAACTGTCTCAAATTTCCGGGCCGGGGATATTGCCTTAGGCGGTCATGGTGCACCCCTTGTTCCCCGGATTGATCTCTGTTTATTGGGGCATCCAGAAAAAACGCGCTGTGTCCAAAATATTGGCGGAATTGGCAACGTCACCTACTTACCGGCTCAAAAAGATGCAGAGGTATTTGGGGCTGGGGTGTTTGGCTGGGATACGGGGCCGGGGAATGTCCTGATTGATTTGGCTGTGGATTATTTTTCCGAGGGACAACAAACCTATGATCACGACGGGGCCTGGGCTGCTTCGGGAACGGCGGATGTAAATCTTGTCCAGGCCTGGTTAAAACACCCCTATTTTCAAGCCTCCCCACCGAAATCTACAGGCCGGGAATTATTCAGCCCCGCTTATCTCCAAGATTGCCTTAAGGATGCTGCCCACCTAACCCCAGCAGATACCTTGGCCACCCTGACAGAATTGACCGCCGCCTCGATTGCCCGTAGTTATGAGAGTTTTCTGCCCCAAATGCCGGATCAAGTCTTTCTCTGCGGGGGAGGAGCCTTGAATAGTTATTTACAATCCCGACTGGGGGCCTGGTTAGAGCCGATTCCAGTTTTAACAACCACTGAGCTTGGAGTGCCTGTGGAAAGTAAAGAAGCGATTGCCTTTGCGGTTTTAGCCTATTGGAAGTACCACGATTTACCCGGAAATTTACCCACTGTTACTGGCGCGTCTCGGGAAACTCCCTTAGGTACTTTGCATCAACCCTAAAAAGCGATTGCCTTTGCGGTTTTAGCCTATTGGAAGTACCACGATTTACCCGGAAATTTACCCACTGTTACTGGCGCGTCTCGGGAAACTCCCTTAGGTACTTTGCATCAACCCTAAAATTTGTCCCTATATTTAGACCCAACTTGCTGATTCTTCTAGCTGAATGGGTAGAGTCGGATTGGTGGGTAAGATAGTTGTATCCTACTCAATGAGTCTGGGCGGTGGAGAGCAATGAGTAAAAAGATTAGCATCACCCTCGATAATGAAGTGTTGGATTTTGTCGATCAGAACACAAATAATCGCAGCCAGTTTATTAATACCCTACTTTGGCAAGAAAAACAGCGAATTTTCATGAAAGAGTTAGCAGAAGCCTACCAAGACCAGGCCGGTGATCCTGAATTTCAAGCCGAAGCCTCTCTCTGGGATACAACAATTGGTGATGGCTTAGGGGAAGATGAAGATGCCTAAGGGAACATTAACGTATCAGCGAGGGGAAATTTGGTGGGTGGACTTAAACCCCGTTGTCGGCCATGAAACGGATAAACAACGCCCCTGCCTGATTCTGCAAAATAATATTGGCAATCAAAATGGGACGACTACAATTGTTGCTCCCTTGTTACCAGGGGCGAAAAAATATCCATTTGTGGTCAATATTACGCCAACTGTGGAGAATGGCCTGGATCAGCCCCGCTATCTCAACCTCAGTCAAATGCGCGCCGTAGATGCCGAGAGAGTCAAACATAAACAAGGGGTTTTAGAAGATCGTTATTGGCCAGAAATTGAGAAAGCGGTGGGGATTGAACTGGGTTTCGGCCCGGTGTTTCAATTGCGACCCCCAATCTAAGCAATGGCAGAGTTTTTCCTAAATAGTTCCTAAAAATGGGCAATTCCAGTCAAGCAATTCCCGGATATTTGTATCTAGTTCCGACCCCCATTGGCAACTTGGCGGATATTTCAGCGCGGGCATTGGGCATTCTGCAAACCGTAGATTTAATTGCCGCAGAAGATACCCGTCACACCGGCCGCCTGTTGCAGCACTGCCAAATTTCAACTCGGCAAATTAGCTTTCATCAGCACAATACTCAACAGCGGATTCCAGAGCTAGTTGAACTCCTGCAAGCCGAAAAATCCATTGCCTTAGTGACTGATGCCGGAATGCCAGGTATTTCTGATCCCGGTTATGAGTTGGTCGTGGCCTGCATTGACGCGGCGATTCCGGTTATTCCTCTCCCAGGCCCTAATGCTGCCCTC
Source organism: Pseudocalidococcus azoricus BACA0444 (assembly GCF_031729055.1). Classification (NCBI taxonomy): domain Bacteria; kingdom Bacillati; phylum Cyanobacteriota; class Cyanophyceae; order Acaryochloridales; family Thermosynechococcaceae; genus Pseudocalidococcus; species Pseudocalidococcus azoricus. The sequence continues at coordinate 43,595 of NZ_JAVMIP010000024.1, forward strand.
ACAGCCCTAATTGCCTCGGGATTACCCACTAATCGGTTTATTTTTGAGGGATTTTTACCTACCAAGCCCAAAGTCAGACATGAAACCCTCCAGGCCTGGGCCAAGGAACCCCGGACGATTATTTTTTATGAATCCCCCCACCGCCTCCCCGAAACCTTAACTGAATTGATCTCCCATCTTGGCCCTGTCAGACAAATTGTGATTGCCCGAGAACTAACCAAGCTCTACGAAGAATTTTGGCGGGGAACCTTAGGAGAAGCAATCAGCTATTTTCAAACCCATCCGGCCAAGGGGGAACTGACGATTATTCTGGCTGGCTCAACCCCAACAATAAAAACTCATTCCTCAGAAGATATTAAAACTGCCCTCCAACACCATTTCCAACAAGGGCTTTCCCCATCCCAGGCCAGTCGGGAATTGGCATTAGAAATGGGTTTGTCCCGGCGTTATGTCTATGGCCTGGCCTTGGAGCTAAATGATGAATTTTCGGCTGAATCTTAATGGGCAAATCTCAAAACTGGATAACTCTCCATAACTGAGGGGGCCTGGTTAATCGCAAATTTGGTACAGTTCAATTTAACTTGTCAAAAATTATCATCTCTGGATTACTTTTATGAGTTACCCCATGTCCCGCCAGGCCTATGCCGAAACCTATGGCCCCACAGTCGGAGATCGGGTGCGTTTGGCTGATACCGAGCTAGTTATCGAAGTCGAGCAGGATTTCACCACCTACGGCGAAGAAGTCAAATTTGGTGGCGGCAAAGTAATTCGGGATGGCATGGGCCAAGCACCTACTACCAATGCTGATGGGGCCGTAGATGCCGTGATTACCAATGCCCTGATTCTCGACTGGTGGGGAATTGTCAAAGCCGATGTGGGCATTAAAGATGGGAAAATCGCCGCCATTGGCAAAGCTGGAAATCCCAACATTCAAGACAACGTGACGATTGTGATCGGGCCAGGCACAGAAGCGATTGCCGGAGAAGGGATGATCCTGACAGCGGGCGGGATTGATAGCCATATTCACTTTATTTGTCCCCAACAGATTGAAGTCGCCATTGCCTCAGGCGTGACCACCATGATCGGGGGCGGAACCGGGCCAGCCACAGGAACCAACGCGACAACTTGCACCCCCGGCCCCTGGAACCTATACCGAATGTTGCAAGCGGCCGATGCTTTTCCGATGAATTTGGGCTTTTTAGGGAAAGGAAATAGCGCAAAACCAGAAGCCTTACGGGAGCAAATCCAAGCCGGGGCCTGTGGCTTAAAACTCCATGAAGACTGGGGAACCACACCAGCGACCATTGATACCTGCTTAAGCGTGGCCGATGAGATGGATGTCCAAGTGGCGATTCACACCGATACCCTCAATGAAGCCGGATTTGTCGAAGATACGATTGCTGCTTTCAAAAACAGAGTCATCCATACCTATCACACAGAAGGCGCAGGGGGTGGCCATGCCCCAGACATCATCAAAATTTGCGGCGAGATGAATGTGCTGCCCTCCTCTACCAACCCCACCCGGCCCTATACCCTCAATACCTTGGATGAACACCTGGATATGCTCATGGTCTGTCATCACTTGGATGAAGGGATTCCTGAGGATGTCGCCTTTGCCGAGTCACGGATTCGCCGGGAAACCATTGCCGCCGAAGATATTTTGCATGACTTGGGAGCCTTTAGTATGATTTCCTCGGATTCCCAGGCCATGGGTCGGGTGGGGGAAGTGATTATTCGCACCTGGCAAACGGCCCACAAAATGAAAGTCCAACGGGGGGCATTAACGGAAGACTCCCAACGCAACGATAATTTCCGAGCCAAACGCTATGTGGCTAAATACACAATCAACCCCGCGATTACCCACGGCATTGCCAATTATGTCGGGTCGGTGGAAGTGGGCAAGTTAGCAGACTTGTGCCTGTGGCGGCCGGCCTTTTTTGGTGTCAAACCGGAATTGGTGATTAAAGGCGGCTTGATTGCCTATGCCCAAATGGGAGATGCCAATGCCAGTATTCCCACGCCGCAGCCCGTCCATATGCGGCCCATGTTTGGCAGTTTTGCCGGAGCCAGAAATGCCACTGCTTTAACCTTTGTTTCCCAGGCCGGGTTGAACAATGGCATCAAAGAACAGTTGGGGTTACAAAAAAATGTCGTCGCTGTGTCCCAAACCCGGAATTTAAGTAAGTTAGATTTGAAACTCAATACCGCAACCCCTGTGATGGAAGTGGATCCGGAAACCTATGAAGTTCGGGCCGATGGGGAATTGCTCACTTGCGAGCCTGCTACTGTCTTGCCGATGGCCCAGCGATACTTTTTGTTCTAAACACGCTGTATCCTAATGTGGCAGTTTTTAGGAGGAGACACAGCTTGCTAAGCTTGAAATTAATGCTGATTTATCTATCAAGCATAATATTGATGAGTTTCTATATGGTAAAAATAATTAGCCGGAAGCTTTTTGTATTTTCCTCCTTATAGGTTTCTGAGGTAAAGGCTTGACATTCAGCCTAAACACCTTAATCATCCCTTTAGGTGGAATCTTTCAGCCTAATACCTAGTTATATGGTTCAGCCTTGGGTTACTTGTTGGCGTTCAAGGTCATCGTTTGCTTATAGATATGAACAGTACAGCAACCATAGAAAATACATTAAACTCATTTTTTAGTGAAAATAAATTTTCAGTACTTGTTTTAAGAGGAGCTTGGGGTATTGGGAAAACTTATTTTTGGGAAAATTATATATCAGAAAAAATAAATAAAAAAGAAATAGAACAGACAGCCTACTCTTACGTATCTTTATTTGGCCTACACGGCTTATCCGAGTTGAAATCTAGGATCTTTCGTGTTGGCAAGATATTGAAAACCAAGAAAGAAGTTGAAAAAGAACTTGAAGATTCATCTCAGGAAGAGAACCAGATTTTGAGAGCCATGCTGGATATACGATCAAGCGGACAAAATCTTCTGCGATCTTTAGGTCGAATCTCTCAAATTTCCAAACTCTTACCGCAGTCAAAAGACTTCTCCCCGATAATTGATTTAGTTGAATATAGTCTGATTAATAATTACTTAATTTGTCTAGATGACATTGAGCGTAAAGAAGATGACTTAACAATAAGACAGATCATGGGTTATGTTGATGAGATAAGCAAGAGGAAAAAATGCAAGGTTATTCTGATATTGAATGACAAAACTCTTAGTCAACGGGATTTAGAAGAATTTAATAAATATCGAGAGAAGGTTGTCGATCTGGAAATTGAATATCAACCTACGATAAGAGACAACCTTCTTAAAGTGTTTGAGTTAAATTATCTATTCTTTGAGGATTTTGTAAATGTTTTTCAAATTCTCAATGTTTCTAATATACGTATTTTTACAGCATATTCCTCGCTAAGTTGGTACACTTTTTCTGAAGCTGTGTCAAA
>NZ_JAVMIP010000025.1 GCF_031729055.1 Pseudocalidococcus azoricus BACA0444
ATCTAGGCCTGTATCTATAAATTGATTGAGTTCATCCATGGGGTTATCCAAGACATATTCTTATTCTCTCATATTTGAAAACGGTTGCTATATCTGCCCATTCCATCATTCGCAACTCACCTGGACGGACAAAGAGTAATGGGGTTAACTGGAGGGCGCAACGCACTACCAGGCCACCGGGGTAAGTATCAAACATTCGTAGGACTTGCCCTAGTCGTTTGGGGTGAGTAATTGCCGCTAAATGCTTTTCTGGGGATGGTGGCAAGGCTCCCACCAGGCCCGCCGTCACATCATGGGTAATTCGGTTAGTCGCAATCCCATAGCGGAATATCTGGGAAATTAAACTTCTGACTCTATGGGCTGTCTCAATGGCTCCACGGTTAACAATTCGATTAAGTGTCTCTAACACTTCACTGGCAGTTATTTCTACAATGGGGCGATCTCCCAGCCAAGGAAACACATCCCGCTCCAGGCGTTGCATATTTACCTTGGCGTGACTCTCTGCCCATTGAGCGTGAAACTTACTGAACCATTCCCTGGCCACCACCTCAAACCGTCCCGACTCACTGGCAAACTTGGAGGCCTGGGTTGCTTGCCGTTCTTTAGATGGGTCTATGCCCTGATCCAAAAGCCGCTTACAGTCTGCCAGTGCCGCCCGCGCCTCGGATAGACTCACAAAGGGGTAAATGCCCAAACTAATCAGCTTAAATTTGCGCTCGTAGCGATACCTAAACCGCCATAACTTGCTTCCTTTGGGAGTGACTTCTAAATAAAGCCCATACCCATCGGCCAACTTTTGAGTCTTATCAGTTGGCTTTACTGTTCTACAAACCAAGTCCGTTAATTTGTGGGTAGCCATATCTGAGACTGTATGAACTACCCTCGATACTACGCCTCAGACAACATAGATTGTGTTAGACAAAATGAGACTGACTGAGACGGTCAATCAGGCTTAAATCCTTTGTCAGCATGGCTTTATAGACATTCTCAGACTGTCTCAGATTTGTTTCTAATGGGCGGTGAGGGACTCGAACCCCCGACAACCTCGGTGTAAACGAGACGCTCTACCGACTGAGCTAACCGCCCTAAAGTAGCGATACTATAGAATATCCCACAGCCAAATGGGATTTTTATCGGCCTATTACTCTAGCATAAACTAGGAAATTCAGAACCAGCTTTAGATGTTCATCACAGAGGCCTATTGCAGGGTCTTGCTCATACAGGTTTGGGCCGTGTCAACCAAGACGGGATTATTGAGGGAGGCACTATCGTTAGGTGAAAGGGTTCCTCCCAGTTGCTTAAATTGATCAAAAGTCAGCTTGGTTTGGAGTTCCTGGATCACACAGCGACAGTAATTGCCTCCTTTCGCCGCCAGGCCTGGAATTTGGGATTGGAAGCTATCTTCGCAGGCCGAGACAAATTGATTCACCGCTTGGGTGGGGTAGGGTTCGGCGTGAGCAACTAGGGGGAAACTCACCAGGCCCAAGGCTAGACAAAATACTGCTTTCTGCTTCATGGTTCATTTCCGGTTGCGTCTGGACTTAATCTAGCAAGGTTTTCCAGGCATTTCCGGAGATTTAGACCGGAGATTTTGATGTTAAGATGATAAAATAATTGTTAAGAAATGCCGAAGTTTATCTCGATTATTTGCGTGGACTGGCCGTGAACCGCCCCTATTGTCTAAATATTTGTGGCTTAGTTCATTCCCCAGGCCTGAGTAAAGAATTGACCGCAGAATTTGCCCATGATCCGCAAAACTACCACTGGGTCAACTTTCCGCAGATTGGCAGCTTTAGCCATTACCTGGATCAACATCGGCATCAGGTGGATTGCTTGATTGTGGAATGGCAACCTGGCCTGGGAGATTTATTTACCTACCTCCACCACAGTGCCACCGTCTTACCCACCGTTTTAATTGGCCCGAAATCCGAACTGTCGCCCCAAGACCCGCCCCACTACCATGCCGCTGAAATTATCCTCAACCAGGCCAGCCCCGAACAAATACCGATTGCTTTGGATCACGCCATTACCCATTTCTTAAAACTGTCCCAGGCCTGTCCCTTGCCCCTCCCCCCCAATTTGGATCTATCTCCCGAAACCATCCAGAGTCACTCATCTCGCCAAAATACCCTCTCAGAACGTCTCAAAGAACGCTTAGGGTACTTAGGAGTGTATTACAAACGAGATACTCAGCAGTTTTTCCGGCATATGCCCGCGACCACCAAAGCAAAATTTGTCGCCGAGCTTCAGGCCGATTACCGTCATATTATCTTGGAATATTTTCATCAAAATAGTCAGGTCAATACCCTGATGGATACCTTTGTCACTAAAGCCTTTTTGGCCGATATCTCCGTCTCCCAAATTTTGGAAATTCATATCGAACTGATGGATAATTTTGCCAAGCAGCTTAAGCTAGAGGGGCGCAATGAGGATATTCTCCTTGATTATCGGTTGACCTTAATTGATGTGATTGCCCACCTCTGCGAAATGTATCGGCGTTCGATTCCCCGCGAGGCCTAAGTCCCATGAGTCCATTGCGAAAAACCTACATTCTCAAGCTCTATGTCGCTGGCAATACCCCTAATTCTGTCCGGGCGTTGCGCACCTTAAACAATATTTTGGATCAAGAATTTAAGGGGGTCTATGCCCTGAAAGTGATTGACGTTCTCAAAAATCCCCAATTAGCTGAAGAAGATAAAATCCTCGCCACCCCAACTCTAGCCAAAATCTTGCCCCTGCCCGTGCGGAAAATTATCGGGGATCTCTCAGATCGGGAAAAAGTCTTAATTGGCCTGGATTTGCTCTATGAAGAAATATCTGATCCCGGCCCAGATTTCTTACTCCAAGACGAGGGTGACTAACGCGGTGCGTCTTAATTTTGTCTCTAGTTTAGATTTAAAATTTTTGAGCGGTTGCTCTGTTTTACCGGATTGGGATAATAACTTTTTATGACATTTTCTAATTCAGACGATTTACCAACCTTGCCTCGCCGCCACCGGACCGAAGTCGAAAAAGTGCGGACGATGATTGAAGGCTTTGATGACATTAGTCGGGGGGGGCTACCCAAGGGCCGAACCACCTTAGTCAGCGGCACATCGGGGACAGGCAAAACCCTCTTGGCGATGCAATTTCTCTACAACGGCATCACCATCTTTGATGATCCTGGTGTTTTCGTCACCTTTGAAGAATCCCCCAATGACATTATTAAAAATGCCCTGAGTTTTGGCTGGGATCTGCAAACCCTGATCGATCAAGGCAAGCTGTTTATTCTCGATGCCTCCCCGGATCCGGAAGGGCAGGAAGTCGCCGGAGATTTTGATTTATCGGCCCTGATTGAACGCATCCAGTACGCCATTCGCAAATACAAAGCTAATCGGGTTTCCATTGATTCGGTGACAGCAGTGTTTCAGCAGTACGATGCGGCCTCGGTGGTGCGGCGGGAAATTTTTCGGTTAGCGGCCCGGCTCAAGCAACTGGGTGTGACCACCGTCATGACTACGGAGCGAGTGGATGAGTATGGGCCAGTGGCGCGGTTTGGCGTTGAAGAATTTGTTTCCGATAATGTGGTGATTCTCCGCAATGTCTTAGAAGGGGAACGGCGGCGGCGCACGGCAGAAATCCTCAAACTGCGCGGCACAACCCACATGAAGGGGGAATATCCATTCACGATTACCCAGGAAGGGATCAATATCTTCCCCCTTGGGGCCATGCGCTTAACTCAACGTTCCTCCAATGTCCGGGTCTCCTCTGGGGTGCCAAAACTGGATGAGATGTGCGGTGGCGGCTTCTTTAAGGACTCAATTATTTTGGTGACGGGGGCAACGGGAACTGGAAAAACCCTCTTGGTCAGTAAATTCCTGGAAACGGGCTGTAAATCTGGGGAGCGGGCCTTGTTGTTTGCCTATGAAGAATCTCGAGCCCAACTTTCACGCAATGCCTCCTCTTGGGGAATTGATTTTGAAGATATGGAGCAAAAGGGACTGTTACGGATTATCTGTGCCTATCCTGAGTCGGCCGGCTTAGAGGATCACCTGCAAATTATCAAATCGGAAATTGCTGACTTTAAGCCCTCCCGAATTGCGATTGACTCGTTATCTGCGTTGGATCGGGGGGTGAGCAATAACGCCTTTCGCCAGTTTGTGATTGGGGTGACGGGGTTTGCTAAACAGGAAGAACTCACAGGATTTTTTACCAACACCACCGATCAATTCATGGGGTCAAACTCGATTACGGAATCCCATATTTCGACAATTACGGACTCGATTATTCTGCTGCAATATGTGGAAATTCGGGGTGAAATGTCTCGAGCCTTGAACGTGTTTAAGATGCGTGGCTCTTGGCATGACAAAGGGATTCGGGAATATGTGATCACCGAACAAGGGGCAGAAATTAAAGACTCGTTCCGGAACTTTGAGCGGATTATTAGTGGCTCCCCAACTCGGATTGCGGTAGATGAAAAGAGTGAGTTATCCCGAATTATCAAGGATGTGCAGGGCCTGGGGTCTTAAGCGGCTGTTGGGCTGATCGTCAGGACTGAGGTGTTAGGGTACTTTCACAGGCCTGGGCTATCTTCTCGGCAATGGCGGTAACCCAACGTTCATCTTGGCGAGTATAACTGCGCGGGGCATTGGCACCTAAAATCAAAACCCCTGCTTTTCCCAACGGTTGACAGATCAGACCTTGGGTATTGTCCGGCAAATAATCAAATTCAACCCGGCCGGGATAGAGGGGGAGTTTAACCAAATAAATGGGGCGTTCCTTGGTCAAGGCTTGCTGCACAATCGGGCCGGGGGTTGTCAGGGTTGTCTCTGGTAAGATTCCCCGCCGGAGGAGGACTTGGCCGCGATACCAAATCACGAGGGCTTGGGTTGGAGTATTGGTGAGTAAGCTATGGGAGGCCCAGGCCAGTTCGAGTTTTAAGGCATCGGGGAGCGTCTCTAAAAGGTCAAATTGTTCTGTGCCATTTAAGGTGACGGATTCCGGCGGACGGGGTTGAACTTGCTGCCAAATAAGACCTGTCAAAATCAGAAATGCCCCCAAAATTGTCCCTACTACATCGGAGCGGGCCTGGGATGTCGTTAACTCAACACTGGTTAGCCGATTTAGTAGTAGCAGGACACCCCCCACAACTCCAGCGGCAAGAGGCATTAACCGTAAATAGCGATTGGGATCGGCCTGGGACATAACTGAGAAATTAAAGAGACATTCGGAAAAATAGGGGTTGTCAGGGGTTCCCCATTGCCACTATAGTAAGTAATTGTCCTTAATCCTCAGTAGCTCAGTGGTAGAGCGGTCGGCTGTTAACCGATTGGTCGCTGGTTCGAATCCGGCCTGGGGAGTATCTTAACCATGATCCAAATTCTCAAATCTATGGAGCCAAGCATCCGTCCGGCCAGGCCTGGGGATGAGCAAGTAATTTTTGGCTTTATCCAAGAGTTAGCGGCCTATGAAAACCTGGCTCATACCGTCACTGGAACCCCAGCCCAGCTTCATCAGCACTTGTTTACACCCCCTGTGATGGCCCAGGCCTGGATCGTCGAATGGGAGGGTGAACCAGTGGGCTATGGTTTAGGATTTCCCTTTGTCAGTGGTTTGAAGCATGGTCTGTATTTGGAAGACCTCTATATTTCTCCAGCATTTCGGCGGCAGGGCCTGGGGCAAACACTGTTAGCATTTCTGGCAAATTTGACTCGACAACGGGGGGGGAATGCCATGCGCTGGACAGTTTTAGCAGACAATACCCCGGCGATTCAGTTTTATCAGCAGTTGGGCGCGATGATTTATCCCCAGGCCCGGATTGGCAGATTGACCGAGGCGGCTTTAATTGAGTTAACAAAGAATAATTCAGATCACCCCGATCCAACCGGAGTTATCCGTACCTACACCAGTTACTCCACGTTTTTAACCCAGCCTGGCCTGTTTGTGGCGGATCGTGTTGACTTTGGAACCTTAGGGGCCAGTAATTCTGATCTCGTTGAAATTGAACTGCGGGGCCTGGCCAGACTTTGTTCTCAGCGCAATTATGGCCGCTTGGAATGGTGGGTGAACTTAGGAGAAGTAGATCCCTGGTTGGGGGCTGGACTGGGGGGGGAAGTACTCGCAGATTGGCGGTTTTGTGACCTTAATGATTCCGCATTAACATCTTTGGCTGCCCGTAGTCCAGATCACGGATCAATTCGTTAAGATGGCAGTCATTACCACAGTAGAATTTATCTAGCCATTTCCTTAAAAACAGTCATTGGGTTGCAACTATGGCCGGGGTGTCTGAGGAATTAACGTCTGAGAATTGGAAACAGGCCTGGAAAACTGTTTTTCATTTTGCATTTAAGAAAAAGATCATTCAATCTGGCCTGGGGTTAGGTCTGGGGCTAGTTGGACTCTGTTGGGGGATAGCGCCTGGCTCAACGGCTCCTCTCCAAGATTCCCCCAAAGCCTTAGTAGATGAGGCCTGGCAATTTTTGAATCAGTATTACATTGATCCCCAATTTAACGAACAGGATTGGCAAGGACTCCGCACCGATCTCCTCTCCCGCAGCTACAGTAGTCCTGACCAGGCCTATGCGGTGATTCAACAAACCTTAGCCAGACTCGGCGATCCCTATACTCGCTTCCTGCCTCCCCGTGAATATAGTCAACTGATGCGGCAGACCCAAGGAGAGCAGGTGGATGTGGGCCTGGTTTTACAAGAGGATGGAGATATTCTTCGGGTTGCGGCCATTGTGCCCCAGTCTCTGGCGACAAAGGCGAACTTGAAAGTCGGGGATGAAATTGTCACCATTAATGGGCGCAGCACAGATCGACTGACCTTGGAGCGGGCCCAAACCCTGATGAAAGGGCCGGCCGGTTCAGCGGTGAAACTTTCCGTCAAGCGGGGCAACGAAAAGCCATTCATCGTTGAAATTGAGCGCAAAGGTAAAATTGACCCCACTGTTCAATACCAAACCTTCTCCTTGGCGGGGACTGCCGTTGGTTATATTCGTTTAAGTGGCTTTAATTCCACCTCCAGTCAGGATATGGCCGCCGCAGTCCAGGCCTTGAAAAAGTCCAAAGTCCAAGGCTTTATTCTGGATTTGCGTTATAACCCAGGTGGCCTCTTGGATGCGGGGATTGATATTGCGAGGCAGTGGCTCCCCAGTGGCGTGATTGTCCGGATTCGTCAACAACAGGATCAAGCCCAAGAAGTGCGTGCAAATCAAACGGCCCTCACTAATCTGCCTCTCGTGATTTTAGTCAATAATAATTCCGCCAGTGCCAGTGAAATTTTAGCCGGAGCCTTACAAGATCAGAAACGAGCCTTAGTGGTGGGGACTCACACCTTTGGCAAAGCCCGTGTCCAAGCCGTCCATGAGATGTCCGATGGCTCTGCCCTAGTTGTCACTGTTGCCCGTTATCTTACCCCCAGTGGTCGCGACATTGCCCAACAGGGAATTATTCCCGATGTAATTGTGCCAGCAAGCCCAGGGATGGATCAAGAATTACGCTTAAACCCCCAGGCTATTCCCAGTCCTAAGGATCCAATTGTGGCTAAAAGCTTAGAACTCTTGGCAACGCAAATTCAAACTCCCTTGGTTGTTCGTTAATTTCCCATGACCCATGCCCTTGATGCCCTCCTGTCACCCGCTGGCCGATTATCAAATTCCCCCCTCCCGCCCTTAAAGCTCGGTGTTTTAGCCTCGGGAACAGGCAGTAATTTCGCAGCCCTGGCCCAAGGTATTGCCCAAGGTGAACTCCCGGCTGAAATTAAAGTCCTGATTTATAACAATCCCCAGGCAACGGTTAAAGACAAAGCCCAGGCCTGGAAGATTCCCAGTCAACTCCTCAACCATCGCGACTTTTCCCGCCGGACTGACCTTGACCAGGCCATTGTGAAGGTATTGCAAGAGTATCAAGTGGATTGGGTGATCATGGCTGGCTGGCTGCGGGTTGTGACCGAAGTTTTACTGGATGCGTTTCCCGACCGGGTGGTGAATTTACATCCCAGTTTACTCCCCAGTTTTCGGGGTCTGAATGCCATTGAACAGGCCTTAGCTGCTGGGGTGAAAATTACAGGCTGTACTGTCCATCTCGTTCGTTTGGAAGTGGATAGTGGGCCAATTTTGGTGCAAGCCGCTGTGCCAGTCCTTCCCGATGACGATCCCGCAAGTCTTCATGGCCGCATCCAGATCCAAGAGCATCGGATTCTCAAGCAAGCTATTCACCTATTGCATCAGGCCCAGAGTTGAGTTACTAGTCATCAACCCCGGCTAAAGGTTCTTGAGTTTGGGGGGATGGGGCTGGCTGAGTCACAACGATATTCGAGTTTCTTTTCTTTGACAAATCGCTGATGAGCCTGGAGCAAGTCATTATGAGCGCTTCTTAAATCACCCCCCATAACACACGATAACGGCGGCGAAGTGGTTTATGCCTCATGCTCTCTAAATTGCTAGTTGCCCCCAAAATATCCCAGGAACTCATGACTCCACTGATAAAAGCCTTTAATTCTGAAGTGCGATTTTGAGACATTACTAATCCTCCACAGGGGCAGTTGAAGAAAGGCATTAATCAACTCTGTAAGTGGACTGCATTAAGGCATAACTTGCTTATGGGCAATTCCCATACCATAACTAGATTTCCCCACGGTACATATCCAACTATTTGTAAATCCAGTCTGTCTAGTAGTATGCCAAATGATGCACTCCCCATTCTCCTGTGATTTATGCCCTAATTGCCCTGATTCCAATTCTGACTGTATTTCTGCTCCTGATTGGATTGCGCTTTCCCGCCAATCGAGCCATGCCTATTGCCTACGGGGTGACGGTGTTGATTGCCCTGTTTCTCTGGGGTGTGCCTTTTAACTGGGTGGCGGCGGCAACGGTACAAGGGGGCGGGATTGCCCTGGAAATTCTCTACATTGTCTTTGGGGCGATTTTGCTGCTAAATACCCTCCAGGCCTCGGGGGCAATTCCGGCCATTCGCCAAAGTTTAACCTCGATCACAGCAGACCGGCGCATCCAAGCGATGATTATTGCCTGGTTATTTGGCAGTTTTATTGAGGGCGCGTCTGGGTTTGGGACTCCGGCGGTGATTTGTGTGCCGCTGTTGGTCGCGATTGGGTTTCCAGCCTTAGCCGCGGTGATGATCGCCCTGATTATTCAAAGCACACCATCTACATTTGGGGCTGTAGGCACACCGATTGTGATTGGCATCCGGGCCGGGTTAGAGGGCGTACCAGACTTTGAGAACGCGTTAAGTAATTTTGGCGGCAACATTGATCTGTTTCTAAGACAGGTGGGCATTGAGGCGGCAATTGTTCACACGGTGGTAGGCACGTTTATTCCCCTGATTTTAGCCATCACCCTGACGAGCTTTTTTGGAGCCGAAAAGTCTTGGAAAGCGGGCCTGGGGGCCTGGAAATTTGCCTTGTTTGCCGGTTTGGCCTTTACTGTCCCCTATCTGCTGACGGCGATTTTCATTGGCCCAGAATTTCCGACCTTAGTGGGGGGACTGGTGGGATTGGGGATCACGGTCTTTGTCGCTCGCCAGGGGTGGTTTGCTCCGGCCGAAATTTGGGACTTTCCCCCCCGCGACCAATGGGCTGAGTTTTGGGATGTGTCTAAAGCCGCCCCGGCCGATAGTCTTGCTAAATCTCCCCAGGCCCTCATGAATCCGGTTTTGGCCTGGTTGCCCTATGGGTTAGTGGGAGTTTTCCTCGTCCTGTCCCGTATCATTCCCCCCTTAAAAGCCGGGTTACAGGCCTGGCAACCTACCTGGAGCAACCTCTTTGGAACAAGCTTAACGGTCTCAACCCAACCCCTTTATTTACCACCGACAATTTTGCTGTTTGTAGTCGCCATTACCTACTTTTTACATCGGATGGAATGGCCCACCTTGCAACAGGCGTTTCAGAGGACATTGCCCATTTTGTTAAACGTGACATTGGCCTTAGGGGCGGCGGTGCTGTTGGCCAGGGTATTCATCAATTCGGGGACTAATGCCCAGGGGATAGACAGTATGCCTTTGCAATTAGCGGATGGGTTGGCCCTGCTGGTGGGCAATAGTTGGCCCTTGTTTGCGCCAGTGGTTGGCCTGATTGGGGCTTTTGTGGCGGGGAGTGTCACCGTTAGTAATATGATGTTTTCCCTGTTTCAGTTTGGCATGGCCGAAAAGCTTAATCTCTCGGCTCCCTTAATTTTGGCGTTGCAATGTGTGGGGGCTTCGGCGGGGAATGTGATTTGTGTCCCAAATATTGTGGCGGCGGCGGCAACTGTGGGCCTGTTGGGCTTAGAAGGGGTTTTAATTCGGTGGCTGTTAGCTCCTGCCCTTTATTACATTGGGTTTGCTGGCCTGATTGGGTTGATCTTGAGTCAAGGGTGAAGGGGATGATATTCAGCAACCGCCCTATCATACTGGGAGAGATGCCTGATGTTAGTCCTAAGGAGATGAGTTATGGAAACACCAACTCCCGCGATCAATTGTGCCGAGGCCTGTGTGAATGGTTGTGTTTTAGGGGAAAAATGTCCCAACCGGGAGTATATCCAGGCCGCGTCTAAGTTTATTCACGATACCCCAATGGATAAACTGCTGGAAATTGCCGCCGATAGCGTCCAGAAACGGTTTTTAGCCTCCCTCGAGCGAGATCGCCTGAATCTTCCCCCCCAGGACTAGCCACTTCTCCCCTGCGCTTTGGAAATTCTCCCGATCCCCTGAGGATGAATGAAGTAGGATCAAGGGCATGGGTTGATTATCTGTCCCTAACGTTTGCTGAGGTCAGGTCAATGATTGAAATGAGAGTTGCGGGAATTGCCCTCGATGCGGCCACTCGTACCCCCATTGTCCTCCTCAAAGATGGGACAGAACGCCGGGCCCTGCCGATTTGGATTGGGCAAGCAGAAGCTAAGGCGATTTTACTCGCCCTGGAACAAGAAAAACCCCTCCGCCCCCTGACCCACGATTTGATGACGAATATCCTCCAGGCCTGGGAGATGACCTTAGATCGGGTCGTGATTCATTCCTTGCAAGATAATACCTACTACGCAGTGTTAACCCTCCGGCAAGGGGAGATTAAAAAAGAAATTGATGCCCGTCCCAGTGATGCCATTGCCCTCGCGGTGCGCTGTGATTGCCCGATTTGGGTTTTAGAAGAAGTGGTTGCCGATGCCTCTATCCCCGTGGATCGCGATGCCGATGAAGCGGAACGCCAGGCCTTTCGGGAGTTTTTGGATAAGATTCGCCCTGAGGACTTTACCCATCAAGGACAGGATCAAGATTTAGAAGATTCCTCCGCCAGTTAGTCTCCCTATTCCCTATTCCCTTCCATGCAATATCGGCAATGGGGCCAAACCCAGCAAACCCTGTCTGTCTTTAGTCTCGGCACCATGCGCTATCTGGCTGATCAGGCGGCAGCTTTGGCAGTGATTAAAACGGCTCTAGACTTCGGGGCCAACCACATTGAAACAGCCCAGGCCTATGGCGACAGTGAGTTAATTTTGGCCCAGACCCTGCAAACGACCATCAACCGTCAAGACATTTACATCACAACCAAACTCTTACCCGTCCCCAATGCCCAGGAATTTGCTGCCCGTTTAGATCGCTCATTGCAACGGTTGGGAGTGGACTACATTGATAACGTGGCGATTCATGGGATTAATACCCCGGAGCACCTGGCCTGGGCTTTAGAGTTTTGTTTACCCGTGTTAGAAACAGCCCAAGCAGTCGGAAAAATTGGCGCAATTGGCTTTTCCACCCACGGATCATTGGCGTTAATTTGCCAGGCCATAGAATCCCGTAAATTTGCCTTTGTTAATCTCCACTACAACTATTTTTTTCAACGTCATGCCCCCGCCATTCAGTTAGCCCAGGCCTTCAACATGGGAGTTTTTATTATTTCTCCAGCGGACAAAGGCGGCCTCCTCTATCAACCTTCACCCCAACTGCGGGAACTATGCCACCCGATTCATCCCCTCCATCTCACCTACCGCTTCTTGCTGAGTCAACCCGGCATCACCACCCTCAGTTTTGGCCCAGCCGGCCCGGATGAAGTCCCCTTTCCCCTCGAAGTTGCCGATCAAACCCATCCCCTGACGGATGCTGAAAAAGCTGCATTTTGGCGTATTGAAGACCATCTCCAGGCCACCCTAGGATTAGAACGGTGTCACCAATGCCAGGCCTGTTTACCCTGCCCCGAAGAAATCGCCATTCCTGAAATTTTACGATTACGGAATTTAACCGTGGGCCTGGGGATGGAAGAGTATGGAACCTATCGCTATCAGATGCTGGAAAAAGCGGGCCATTGGTTTCCGGGTCGCCAAGGAGCGCGATGTACAGACTGTGGAGATTGTTTGCCCCGCTGCCCCAGCCAGTTGAATATTCCAGCCCTCTTGCGGGAGACCCATAGCCAATTACGGGGGCCTGGACGGCGGCGACTCTGGGAGGGGAATTAGGGCCAGGAAACGTGTTTGATCCCTAGGGAAAGCATTGTGAAGACCCTTTTTCCGTTCAAGATGGCAGTGAGTTTACAATTCGCAACATCATTTCCTAATTTCTGCTAGAAAGAGCATCCAATGTGATAATAAGCTTAACAATTGCAATCATTTTGCCGCTCATCTACTTTTGATTCCTTAACAAAATATCTACCTATGGCTCAACTCTCTACATCCGCTGATGTTCCCGATATGGGGCGGCGGCAGTTTATGAACCTTTTGGCCTTTGGTGCCGTCACTGGTACTGCTTTGGGGGCCCTTTATCCGGTGATTCGTTACTTCATTCCGCCTTCTTCCGGGGGAGCAGGGGGTGGCCTGGTGGCCAAAGATGAACTGGGTAATGACATTCTGGTGAGTGCCTACTTGGAAAAACATCTGGCGGGTGATCGGTCTTTGGCCCAAGGCCTGAAGGGTGATCCGACCTATATCGTCGTCACAGAAGATCACACTATTGCCAATTACGGCCTCAATGCGGTCTGTACCCACTTGGGTTGCGTTGTCCCCTGGAATATCAGCGAAAACAAATTTATCTGTCCTTGTCATGGCTCTCAATATGACAGTACGGGTAAAGTGGTTCGGGGGCCGGCTCCCCTATCTTTGGCCTTGGCCAATGCAACTGTCACCGATGACAAAGTGGTCTTTACCCCTTGGACTGAGACCGATTTTCGGACTGGCAAAGAACCTTGGTGGGCTTAGGTCGTAATGAAAACAACCATGATGAAAACCTTAATTCAATCTCTAACTAGTGTTTTAACTCTCTGTGTGGTCTTGGGTCTGGGCCAACTGGCCTGGATGCAACCCGCGGCGGCCTATCCCTTCTATGCTCAACAGGCCTATGAATCTCCACGGGAAGCCACAGGTCGGATTGTCTGTGCCAACTGCCACTTAGCGGCCAAACCCACGGAAATTGAAGTCCCCCAGGCCGTGCTGCCGGATTCTGTCTTTGAAGCGGTGGTCAAAATCCCCTACGACAAAAGTGTGCAGCAAGTTTTAGGCAATGGTGACAAAGGCCCGTTGAATGTCGGTGCGGTGTTGATGTTGCCAGAAGGGTTTAAGATTGCTCCCCCGGATCGGATTCCGGAAGAATTGCAAGAAAAAGTTAGCGGGGTTTACTATCAGCCCTACAGTGACGATAAGCAAAACATTGTCTTGGTGGGCCCCTTGCCCGGTGAGCAATATCAAGAAATTATTTTCCCAGTTCTGTCTCCTGATCCCAACTCCGACAAAGCCATTCACTTTGGGAAATATTCGGTTCATGCTGGGGGGAATCGTGGCCGCGGTCAAGTCTATCCCACGGGTGACAAGAGTAATAACAATGTCTTTACGGCCCCAGTCGCCGGCACCATTGCCAGTATTACTAAATCCGATGATGGGGGCTATGCCGTTGCGATCACCGAAGAGTCTGGGGATTCAGTCACGGAAACGGTTCTTCCCGGCCCCGAATTGATTGTCGCTGAGGGTGATACGGTCGCTGCCGGCCAAGCTTTGACCACAAATCCCAATGTGGGCGGTTTTGGTCAGCATGATGCCGAAATTGTGCTTCAAGACCCGAACCGGATTAAATGGTTGTTGGTGTTTTTTGGGGCGATTACGATTTCCCAAATTATGCTGGTTCTCAAGAAGAAACAAGTGGAGAAAGTTCAAGCAGCCGAACTCAATTTCTAGGTTGAATTGCTCGGTTCTTGTGCTCTCAAACCCTTTTGATCTGAATCAGGCCCTGTGCTAACTGCATGGGGTTTGCTCTTTTGTGGGTGCGGATCAGGAGATTATTTCGGGACTGGTATAATAGAAACTTGAATCTACATTTAATGTTTGTGATGGATTTAGATTGACCCTATGGCTGTCACCCTGCCTCAAGAACGTCAAGCTGCGGCAACAACTACGACCCGGAAGCCTTACCCCAATTACAAGGTGATTGTTCTCGATGATGACTTTAATACGTTTCAACACGTGGCTGAGTCGTTGATGGCCTATATCCCGAATATGACCAGTGACCGGGCCTGGGAGTTAACCAATCAAGTTCATTTTGAGGGTCTGGCCATTGTCTGGGTCGGCCCCCAAGAGCAAGCAGAACTCTATCATTTACAACTCAAGCGAGCAGGATTAACCATGGCTCCCGTAGAACCGGCCTAACAATCAGGCAGATGGTGCTAGGTGGTCTAAAGATGCACTACATCCCAGAGCAATAAAACAGCAATCACCAATAGACTGACC
Organism: Pseudocalidococcus azoricus BACA0444; assembly: GCF_031729055.1. Lineage (NCBI taxonomy): Bacteria > Bacillati > Cyanobacteriota > Cyanophyceae > Acaryochloridales > Thermosynechococcaceae > Pseudocalidococcus > Pseudocalidococcus azoricus. The sequence goes on from NZ_JAVMIP010000025.1 coordinate 14,673, forward strand.
CCGGTGGCGGTTTGGAGCTTATCCGCAGCCAGTCGTTGCCCAAGCCAGCGTCCCAGAAAGACCCCAATTAAACTGGTCAGAATCAGAGCTAAGGCTGCACCCAAAAAAACAACCCACGGGGCCTGGGACTCCGCTGCCATTAGCAAGGTGGCCAGTTGAGTTTTATCTCCCAGTTCAGCTAAAAATACGGTCAGGAAGGCAACAAAAAATTCTCGCCAAGGATAGATTTTACTGATTGTAATCGGGGGCAGTAGGTCTGGTGGTGAGGATTTTTCTAGGGGGTGTGACTCGGAACTAGTGGCGGGAGAACTTTTCACATTCTTTTCACAATTTATTCGCTTTAGTATTCTAATGCATCGACTTGGATTGGCGGCAGTCTCACAAGTCTTTTGCAGCCCAACTAGCTCGATGCAATTGCCCTCTAAGGTTGAGGAATATTCCCGGCCCCCAATGATTCCTAAGTCTTGTTCGCCCTAGCCTCGGTTCACTATCACCCCAAAATGATTGACAAGTCAGATCAGGTCTCTATATCCCTAGAAATCACACCTTGAGAGTCAGCCTTAGGATTGGGATGGGCAAGAGTTAGGCAGATTTCATTGATTGGGATTAGCTTTTCTAAGGGCTATCTATCCTCATCTCAGGTTTCTAGTTGGACTGAACCAGTGGGAAGTAACATTCATTTTGTTGGACACTGGAGTCCTTGCGGGCTTTTGGTTTCCGGTGCTCATCATTTCCAGGTGAACCGATATAAAAATATGATTTACCACCCTGATGAAATCAAGAACTTCAATCCTCTACCCAGGCCAGGTTCGGTAAATACCCCTTCAACCCCAGGCCAGGCGCAGGCACTATAGAACAAGAGGGACATACAAGGCAGGATGAAGTTTTTTCTATAGTGGCCTGGGCCCTGTTTTTAATGCACTTTACCCCGGCAGAGGAGCCTAGAAATGGCAAAAGTTGTTGGAATTGACCTTGGTACCACAAACTCCTGTGTGGCCGTGATGGAAGGGGGAAAGCCCACGGTGATCGCTAATGCCGAAGGGTTTCGCACGACTCCTTCAGTTGTTGCCTACGCCAAAAATGGAGATCGTCTGGTGGGTCAAATCGCCAAACGGCAAGCGGTGATGAACCCGGAAAATACATTTTATTCAGTCAAGCGGTTTATTGGTCGCCGCTTTGATGAAGTCACCCACGAAGCTACGGAAGTTCCCTATAAAGTCCTAAATGTGAATGGGAACGTGAAACTGGATTGTGCCTCCCAAGGAAAACAGTTTGCCCCTGAGGAAATTTCTGCCCAAGTCTTACGCAAACTGAAAGAAGATGCCAGCAAATACCTCGGTGAAGACGTGACCCAGGCCGTGATTACGGTTCCCGCTTACTTCAACGACTCCCAACGCCAAGCGACCAAAGATGCTGGAAAAATTGCCGGTTTAGAAGTTTTACGGATCATCAACGAACCCACGGCTGCTTCTTTGGCCTATGGCTTAGACCGGAAAAGCAACGAAACCATCCTTGTGTTTGACCTGGGAGGTGGAACCTTTGACGTTTCCGTTCTCGAAGTCGGCGATGGCGTGTTTGAAGTGCTGGCCACCTCTGGGGATACCCACTTAGGGGGCGATGACTTCGACAAGAAAATTGTGGACTACCTGGCTGAAAGTTTCCGCACCGCTGAAGGCATTGATCTGCGCAAAGATAAGCAAGCCCTGCAACGGTTAACCGAAGCCGCCGAAAAAGCCAAAATTGAGCTTTCCAGTGTCAGCCAGGCCGAGATTAACTTGCCCTTCATCACTGCGACCCAAGACGGCCCTAAGCACCTCGACATGACCTTAACCCGGGCCAAGTTTGAAGAACTCTGTGCCGATCTAATTGATCGCTGTCGGGTTCCGGTGGAAAAAGCCCTGAGTGATTCCCGCCAATCTAAAGAAGACATTGATGAAGTCGTGATGGTGGGTGGTTCGACCCGGATTCCAGCAGTTTTGGAACTGGTGAAGAAAATTCTCGGTAAAGACCCCAACCAAACCGTGAACCCGGATGAAGTGGTGGCTGTGGGTGCGGCGGTACAAGCGGGGGTTTTGGCCGGTGAAGTTAAAGATATTCTTCTACTGGATGTGACTCCCCTCTCCTTGGGTGTGGAAACCTTGGGCGGCGTGATGACCAAAATCATTACCCGGAATACCACCATCCCCACGAAAAAATCGGAAGTCTTCTCCACCGCCGTGGATGGTCAAACCAATGTGGAAATCAAAGTCCTCCAAGGCGAGCGGGAAATGGCCGATGACAACAAGAGCTTGGGGGTGTTCCGCCTCGATGGAATTCCGCCTGCCCAACGGGGTGTGCCGCAAATCGAAGTCACCTTTGATATTGATGCCAACGGGATTCTCAACGTCACCGCCAAAGATAAAGGCAGCGGTAAACAACAGTCCATCAGCATTACGGGGGCTTCCACCTTACCCTCGGATGAAGTGGAGCGGATGGTCAAAGATGCTGAACGCAATGCCACTGCTGACCAAGAAAAACGGGAGAAAATCGAAACCAAAAACCAGGCCGAGCAACTCTGCTACCAAGCCGAGAAACAACTGGCCGAGTTGGGCGATAAGGTCTCCGGGGCTGACAAAGAAAAAGTCGAAAGCCTGGCCAAGCAATTACGGGCAGAGATTGGCTATGAGTCGGATCGGAAGCCCATCGAGCAAATTGACTTTGAGCGGGTGAAGTCCTTAGTTCCCGAACTCCAACAAGCCCTTTACGCCGTGGGAGCCAGTGTCTATCAACAGGGTGCTGCGGGTGCACCGGAATCTGGGCCAACGGATAGTCCAGGTAGTAGTGCCGATGGAGATGATGTGATTGATGCCGAGTTTTCAGAAACTAAGTAGTCATTCCCATCTGCTCAAGTGAGATCATGATAGCCCTTCCTAATTTTCTGGGGAGGGTTTGTTTTTTGACAACTTAAGCAAAGAGAGTTCGGACTTGTCTGTGTCCTACAAGCTGGTTAAACAAATGATAATTGTTGGTCAATTTACGAATACGACCGGCGACAATCGCTGGGTGAATTTGTAGTCTATTTGCAAATTCCTTAATGTCAACAATACTTGAATGCTCAGTTATACGGCTAGCAGCCCATAAATCATTAGGGATTAGTTGTTCGGAAGCCCAGCCATCTGCCTCTAATTCTTTTGGCTCATTTTTTGGATCAGCAATACTTAAGTCCTCAAGATAGGAATCAGTTGGCTCAAACTCTAGGTGGAGGGCTTGATGCGCTAATTCATGAAATAAACAAAACCAAAAGTTATCAATCCGGTCATATCGCAAGGTTAAACCAATGACAGGTGTGCCATCGGATAGCCTTAGGGCTGCACCATCAAGATGAGTTTGAGGAAGATGAGGTAAATAGATTAAATGAATTCCATTTCGAGCTAGAAATTCCTGAGCTAAACGCGGCCCCGATTCTGACCAACTCAGTCGCACTAATTGTTGCATTAACTCTGGAGTAAGAGAACCTGGCCTATAAGATGTGGGTAAGGAAGTTTCACGCGCCATTGCCAGTAGCTGAAATGCCCATGCTTTAAGCGCATAACTGTCTGTTTTACTACGGATGTGGCTATTCTTGCGACAAAACATAGTACTGACAGAACTATAACCACCCGCCCGTTCGATCAAATCCCGCATAAGTTCTTCGGCTTTACCTGAAAAGTCTGATTCAATCCATTTCTGTTTCGCCATAGCCGGAAGTGGAAACTTCGACCAGTCAACATTTTGGGGGTTCTCGGGCAAAGTTGCATCTGGCTCCTGTAGCAAAACGTCAGCGGGAATGCCTAGCCCTTGGTGCAAGTTACGGATCATCTGAAGGCTGAGAGAACGTTTACCCGAGAGAACTTCAGATACTTTTGAACGGCTACCAATAAAGGGAATTAGATCGCGCTGACTCAATTCCTGTTGTTCCATACGGAAGCGAATGGCTGAGATCGGGTCAGGCAGGCCAATCGGATAGTGCTGATTTTCATAATTCTCAACCAATGTGGCCAAGACATCCAGGGCATCGGCTTCAGGAGTCCCAGGCCCTGCGTCCATCAGCACAGCAATTTGCTCAAGGGCTGCGTCATAGTCAGCTTCAGACTTGATCGGCTTAATTGGGATAGGGTTCGTCATCGTAGTCATATTGTTTCCGGGTCTATTTTGTCGTATTCCTTGTGAGTGCCAATAAAGCGAACATAGACAATCTGAGTGTTGAAGTGGATTTTGACGACTAGGTGATATTTATTACCGGCAGTATTAAAGATAATTCGTCCATTCTTGAGGACACTGGCACTCTTATATTTTTCTTTGACATCGGCTGGGCTGTTCCATTTTGCGTGTTTGACCTCCTGATACCAGGCCTCTAAGGGCGAGCAAGCATCGGCATAGTTTGGGTGTTGTTCCCAAAAGGCGACTAAGGTTTTTCTGGAGATGATCCGCATGACTACAGGCTAATGTTGAGGAACACGCGCCCTTGTCGCAGGCTCACTATATCCAGTGTAATCAAGTAGTCCCAAAATGGGAACATTTTCATGAATTGTCAATTTGGAATCACAGGCTTAAACATGGAGTGATGGTGAGGATAGTTGGATTGGGGCGGCCATACTGAACCTTCTACAATAGATAAATGTCCATTTTCCAGGCCCTGCTGCTCTATGTCTCGTGACTTTCTTGCTGGTTTGAACCCCTCCCAACGCCAGGCCGTGCAGCATTTTTGTGGGCCGTTGTTGGTGGTGGCGGGGGCCGGCTCTGGGAAAACTCGCACCTTAACCTTTCGGATTGCCCACTTAGTCCAAGAGCATCGCATCAACCCGGAAAACATTTTGGCGGTCACGTTTACGAACAAAGCGGCCAAGGAAATGAAAGAACGGATTGAGAAACTCTTTGCCCAACAAGCCGCTTTAGAAAAATATAACCGGGCCTGGGATGATTTAAGCGAGGCTGAACAAAAACGGGTGCGCTCCCTGGTTTATCGGAGTCAAATTAAGCCCCTGTGGGTGGGGACGTTTCATAGTTTATGTGCGCGGATTTTACGGTTAGAGATTGAGAAATATCAGGATAGTCAAGGGCGGAAATGGCAGCGGAATTTTACGATTTTTGATGAGTCCGATGTTCAGAGCTTAATTAAGGAAATCGTCACGGTTAAACTCAATCTGGATGATAAGAAGTTTGACCCGCGCTCCGTCCGCTACAAAATCAGTAATGCCAAAAATCAAGGCTTAACTCCGGCAGAATTGGAACGGCAACAACCCAACTACAACGGGCGAGTCATTGCGGAAGTTTATAACCACTATCAGGATCATTTGGCGGCTAATAATGCCCTAGATTTTGATGATTTAATTTGGGTTTTGGTTCAACTACTGCAACAAAATGAACAGGTTTTAGCTTACTGGCATCAACAATTTAGCCATATTTTAGTCGATGAATATCAGGATACGAACCGCACTCAGTACGATTTAATTCGGCTCCTAGTCACCAATGGGGAATCTACGCAGCAGTTTAATCATTGGCAAAATCGCTCAGTATTTGTCGTGGGGGATGTGGATCAATCCATTTATTCCTTCCGTTGTGCTGACTTCACAATTTTAATGAACTTCCAGGCCGACTTTGGCGATGGCTTAGCCGATGATGACACCCGGACAATGGTGAAATTAGAGGAAAACTATCGTTCCGTTGCCAATATTATTACTGCCGCCAATGCCCTAATTGAAAACAACACGGAACGCATTGATAAAGTGCTCAAGGCTACCCGCCCCGAAGGAGATGCGATCTACTGCCACCAGGCCGGGACAGAAATTGAGGAAGCGGAATTTGTCACCCAACAGATTTATCAACTGGGCAGTCGCAGTTTAGAACCCAACTGGGGCCAATTCGCCATCCTATATCGCACCAATGCCCAATCCCGCCCGATTGAAGAAGCTCTGGTGCGCGCCCGGATTCCCTATACGGTTGTTGGCGGCTTACGATTTTATGACCGCAAAGAAATTAAAGACATTCTCGCCTATCTCCGGTTGTTAGTGAATCCCAGTGACACCGTGGGCCTCAAGCGAATTATCAATGTTCCCCGCCGGAGCATTGGCAAAACCACCCTAGACCGCCTCAGCCAGGCCGCCCAGGAGTTAAATATGCCGCTGTGGGAGTTGTTGACGGATAAAACTTCGGTGCAAACCCTTGCTGGGCGGGCCAGTAAAGCGATTTTAGATTTTGTCGCCATGATTCAAAGCCTCCAGGCCCTGCTGCCCGCAAAAACTGCATCTGAGATGGTGCAACTGGTGATTGAGCAATCGGGCTATCGGCGGGATTTAGAAAACCAAGGGACGGATGAAGCCTTAGATCGCCTCCAAAACATCTCAGAACTGGTCAGTGCCGCCTTGCAATTTGAGGAAGAAGGAGATGAAACCGGCCTGGAAGCGTTTTTAGCCAGTGCTGCTCTATCTTCAGACCTGGATAATCTTGAAGAAGGGCAATCGGCGGTTTCCCTCATGACGCTCCATTCCTCCAAGGGCCTGGAATTTCCAGTGGTGTTTTTAGTGGGCTTAGAACAGGGTTTATTCCCCAACCATCGCTCAATTAACGATCCCCTCTCGTTGGAAGAAGAACGGCGGCTGTGCTATGTGGGACTGACAAGGGCCCAAGAACAACTTTTTCTCTGCCAGGCCCAGGAACGGCGGCTTTACGGCCAACGGGAATCCACCATTCCGTCCCAATTCCTGAGTGAGTTACCTGCTGAGTTGTTAACGGGTTCGGTTCGCAAACTCCGCCGCTCCGCCGCAAGCTCCAAATCGATCCCCTCTAAAGCCACCCCAAGGGCGATCCCCACTCCCAGTCGCCCCAATCCTCCCCAACAGTGGACAGTGGGCCAAACTATCATTCATCCCGCCTTTGGTGAGGGACAAGTCACCCATATTTTTGGTTCTGGCCCCAAGTTATCCTTAGCAATTCGCTTCCCCGGTCTGGGGCAGAAGGTCATTGATCCGCAAGTCACTCGATTACAGGTTAGAGAATCCTAGGAACGCAATCTATCTTCATTTCGATAAAGAATGGGACATTAGGCAGCACAATATAATTTGTAATTTTGGTTTTTTTACCTGGATTCGCACTTGTTTATGTAAGACCTGCATTAACTTGTTAATACAGCTGTCCCCTCGCCACTGCTTGTCAGGAATTATTAAAACCGTAATACCTCCTATGCTAAAAGCATTGATAGCTCAGAGTTAATAGGAGGTCAGGCTAGTTTAATTTTTAATCCCAAAGACTGAGAGAACCTGGTTTTGGCTTAATATGTAAAATATGTAAAGAAGTATTACAGGTTTCCACGCCGGGCAGCCAAGAGAAAAATCACCACAGGCCCAGCTATGGCAATCATCCCAATCATGGTGAGTTGGGCGATGACTTCAAAGTTGATGTTGCTTAAGAATCCCATAGATACTCCAAAGGTACAGCGGCAGTGCAAATAATCATTATTCTAAAGCAAGGGTGGCCTGGAGATAATTAATGGCAACGTGGCGATGTATGTCAGGCTGTGGGGCCTGCTGTTATCTGGATCCAGAAGAGCGGGCGGATGTGCAAGACTATCTCAGCCCGGAAGAATGGCAACAATACCTGGGCCTGGTCAGTCCCAATGGTTGGTGTATTCACTACGATTCCCAAACTCGTAAATGTAATATCTATGAAAATCGCCCCCGTTTTTGCCGCGTCTCCCCAGAGCTATTTACGGAACTTTACCAAGTCACAGCCGCAGAATTTAACGACTTTGCCATTGATTGTTGCCGGGACTTTATTGCCGATGAATACGGGGAACAAAGCCTCGAAAGCCTGAAATATGAACGGGAAATCTTAACAGCCTAGAGGAGTCATTCCCATGCAAACCAGCCCTGCCCCCCTGACGGCCCCGCCTCGCCCACCGGACAAGCAACATTTAATTCGCCTTGAAGATATTGCCAAAATCTATGGCAGTGGCGAAGCAGAAGTACGGGCCCTCAATGGCGTGAATCTGACCATCAAGACGGGAGAATATTGCGCCATCATGGGAGCCTCTGGATCGGGGAAATCCACGATGATGAACATTATTGGTTGCTTGGATCGCCCCAGTAGTGGCTATTACTACCTAGATGGGGAAGATGTGGCCCAAATGTCCGATACAGAACTGGCCCATGTCCGCAACCGGAAAATTGGCTTTGTCTTTCAGCAGTTCCATCTTCTCCCCCAGGCCAGTGCCTTAGACAATGTAATTTTGCCGATGATTTATGCCCAAGTTCCCCCATCCGAACGGCGGGAGCGCGCAATTAAGGCCTTGGAAAAAGTTGGCCTCGGACATCGCCTCCAAAACAAACCTAATCAACTGTCCGGGGGACAACAGCAGCGGGTAGCCATTGCCCGAGCCATTGTCAATGAACCCCTGCTAATTTTGGCTGATGAACCCACAGGCGCACTGGACAGTCAAACCACCCAGGAAATTCTCAACATCTTTGGGGATCTCAATGCGGCGGGGATTACGGTGGTCATGGTGACTCACGAAATTGAGGTGGCCCGGGCAACCCAACGTGTGGTCTGGTTTCGGGATGGCCTGGTCTTAAATGATCACCTCGACCCCCACAGCATGGACACGACTTGGCATTAAATCCCTGAATTAAATATCCCGAAGACTAGCTAGGGGCCTGGGGTAGGGTTAGATTGGGGCAAAGGCCAAAAGCAGTAAAGCAATAATGCCACCAAGAGAATGATTCCCACCAGATACTTCAGGCCATCGGGTATCGCTGGATTTGGGGAGAAAAAGCCCTCAATCAACCCAGCAATCACAAGCATTGGCACCACTCCGAACATTAATTGAGCCGCCAGTTGCCCCTGTTGTTTAAGGGCTAATAACCGAGAACGACGGCCGGGGAAAATCAAGGCCTGGCCTAAAAGTAAACCCGCCGCCCCTGATAAAAAGATGGCCGGTAACTCCAAGGCTCCATGAGGAAAAACAAAGGCCCAAAAGGGATAAGCCAGATTATGTTGGCCCACCAGAGTCGCAATTGCGCCAATATGCAGGCCGTTATACCAAAGAATGAAGAGGGTTCCCAGGCCCGCGAAAATCCCCCCGGCCAAGGCACTCAAGGTAACACTAATGTTATTGGTCATAATTTGGCTCGAGGCCAATGGCTCAACTCCGACAATTGACCCCATCCAGAGTTTGCCCTCTTCTTGTACAAGTCGAATAATGTGTTCTGGGATCACCAGTTGCATAAAAGCCGGATCTTGCCAGGTATAGCACCAGCCCATATAAATCCCCAGGCCAAAAATCAAAACAGCCGCCAAAATATAGGCCCAACTGGCCTGGACGGTCTGGGGAAACCCCTGCTGATAAAAGCGAATAATCTCCTGCCCATCTTGTCGCTGCCGTCCTTGATAGACCTGGCTATAGCCCCGCCGGACTAAATCTTGGAGGTAGTCTGTCACCCCAATTCCCAATTGCCGCGTTTGGGCCCGCGCTAAATCGGCACTGGCGAGGCGGTATAAACTACTGAGTTGACGAATATCCCGAGCAGATAGGGTTTTAATCCCATTTTTCTCGGCCTGGTGGAGCAGTTTTTCCAGGCTTGCCCAATGTACCTCTTGCCGCACTAGCCAACGTTGGACATCCATAGAGAAAGTTCCAATACAAACTGCAATTGACCGAGTCAAGTCTAATCCGGCAAAGACTCATTTAATCCCAAGGTGCGCTCAATCACCTCAATCCGCTCTCGGAGATTGTGGAGGAGGCCGGAATGGCTTAACCGCACCGCGGCTAACTGTTCTCTGAGCCGATCATATTCTTGGGGAACTGAGTTGCGAATATTCACTAATTCCCGCCCTAAAGAAGTAATCCGTTGATTTAAGTCATTGATCGGTTCTGGGAGAGTCGGCTCAGAAATATGCTCCAAAACAACGACATCATCAAAATACTGCTCAAGAATATGGATAACGGCGGCATCCAGGCTAGGGAGATTGTACTGGGCTTGATGGGCCTGGAGGTTTTGGATCAGTATTGGTGAGAGGGTGTTGTAGAGGCTTTGTTCCCCAGGGAGATCAGTGGCGGCCATGGGTGCTTGGGTTCCTCAGGTTGAGTACAGGGATAAAAACAACGGGTTGATGAGGGACTCAAAATCAATGAATCACTGTGATTATTTTAGCTAGGAATCGAAAGAAAACTCTAAATAGCCCCATTGGCGGGTGGGGGAACCGTTGGGGGAGGAATCAGGATCCGTTGCCAGGCCTCGATTTGACGTTGGGCGGCTCCATAGAGGGGGTGATTGGCCGGAATTAGTTGGGCCGTTTCAATGGCCTGGGCCAGATCCTGGCTGGCTAGGTCTTGGGCGGATTGGAGAATTTGGTTCCCCCATTGGAACAACAGTTGATCGGCCTGGGAACGGAGGGGGCTTTGGGGAGGGACTTGGTTGACCGTTTCTATGGCCAGGGCCAAGGCCGCGGGGGTTCCGAGTTGGGCCTGGGCTTGGGCTTGTTGTAACCAGGCCGGGCTGGGGTCTTCCGGGGTGGGTGACGGAGACATTGGGGCAGGTTGGGGGAGCCAGGCTTTGAGCCGGTTTTGGGCTTGGGCATAGAGGGCACGGCCGGGACGAATCCGTTGGAGGAGAATCATGGCTTGTTGAAGGGTGGCGGGGGTTCCCAAGCGAGCTAGGGCCTCGGCCTGATCCAGGATGGGTTGATCTTCTTGGGTTTGAATCTCGAGTCGCCACTCTCGTTGTTGGGCTGCTAGCTGTGATTGCCGAAATGAACTGCCAAGGGGGGCCGTTTGCAGGAGGTTACTGGCAGTTATTAGGTCAGGGGGACGGCCGGATTGAGCCACCTGTTGGGCCCGGGCCAGGATTTGGAGAACGTGCAGATCATTTTGCCATTCTTCAATTAAGGTTTGGGCCAGGTCATGGAGAGGACTGGTGCGAGAGAGGCCCCGAGCCTGTTGAATGGCCGTAGGAATATTTTCCCCCATTCCCATTTGAGCGAGTTCAGTGGCGGTTGCGAGGCGAATCAACTCCTGGGCCTGCCCCCAAGCGGTGGAGATATTGGCGGGAATGGCCTGAGCTGCGGCCTGGGCTTCTTGGTAATCACCTTGGCGGAGCGCGTCTTCACTGAGAGCGACCAAATCCTCACTAATCTGGGTAATCAGCTTCATGGCCCCTGGGTAAATATCCCCGTTGGGTTTGACCTGCTCGATGATTTCTAGGGCTGCAATCAGATTTTCCCGTCCACCCCGAGCCATTAACCGCCGCGCTTCCCCCAATTTGCGATCTTCCCGTTGGACTTGAATAATTCGCTCCCCTAAGGCTTGGGCTTGGACATCAGACCAATAGCGACAATCTACGTCAATGAGCTTTAAGGAAATATAAAAGGCTTCTCGCCAGTCCAAGTTGCGGAGGGCAGTCTCGGCCTGGTTATAAATCCGTTGTCCCTGTTCCCAAATCGTTTGCCAGCGGTCAAGGCGTGATTGGACTTGGGCATAGACTGCGGCATGGGGAGAAATTTCGCGGGCAAACTTCACGGCTCGGTCATAGTCTCCGGCTTGGAAACTGGCTTCGGCTAGATCAAGGGCTTGGCTTGACCAGGCCTGGAGGCGGCGGTTAATTTCCGGGGCCAGGGGATGATCGGCAGGGAGGACATCTACTAAGTTAATGGCTTCGATAATCCCTTCCAGGGTTTTAGTGTCAGCGGCTTCTTGGGCGCAATAGAGGCGAAATGCTGCGGACGCAAAGGGCCAAAAGACATAGCTACAGTTCCCAGGGGAATTAGGTTGCCGCAATAACCAGGCCCCAGACATTCCGCCAATTCCTATCGCAACCAGCACTGCCCAAGGGCCCCAACGATACCAAGGCCAACGCCAAGGCAGTTTTGGCAATGACTGAGCGCGCCCCGATTCGGCCTCTAGTTGGTGATCTTCATCTTTTACTTGCCGGAGTGGATCCATGCCGCACTCAAGAGATTAGCGATAGGTGAGAGAGAGTTAAAACCAGATAATAAATGTGTCAGGAAATCATGGCCATTGTACTGATCTAGAGTAGGGCTAAGGGATCTGGTCAATGCAGAATGGCTGGGCCAACAACCATGTCTCCATCTGTACCTAACCTAACTTGGCCTAAATTGGGGAATGGGTCTTTACATCTCGTAGGTTCTCCCCTTCCAGGCCCCCCCCTGTCCAAGCCAATGCCGTCGGGCTGAATCAAAGGTCATCAAATTATATAAAAAGGCAATTCCTGGTAAAGCAAAACTCCAGGCCCAGCCGAGGTGATAGAGCCGAATTGTGGGCGTGTAAGCAATCGCCATCAAGGCCCAAGTTAACAAAGCCAGCAGCAGCACCAGCCAATGTCCCGTCACCAGACCCCAGATCACCCCCAACGGTGCCATCAGATAGACCAAGGTCATTCCCACCAATGTCCCTGCCAATAGCCACGGTGAATAGTTCAATTGCGTATAGGCGGTGCGGGCGACCATATTCCAAATGCTAGCTAAATCTGGATAGGGGCGTAAACTAAGGGTCGTTGAACTTAAGCCCAGCCAAATTCGATAGCCTTGGTTTTTGAATGCCGCCGCCAAAGAGCAATCATCAATCAAGGCCTGGCGAATGACTTCAATTCCCCCCACTGCCTGTAAAGCCTGGTTCTCCAGCAAAATACAGCCCCCAGCCGCCGCCGCCGTTTTCCGTTGCGGATTATTCACCCAGGGAAAAGGATAAAGCTTCTGAAAGAAAAAGATAAAGGCGGGAATGAGTAATTTCTCCCAAAAGCTTTGACAGCGCAGTTGCACCATGAGGGAAACAAGGGCTAGGTGTTCCGTTGTCGCTTTTTGAACTAGTTCCCGTAAATTCGTAGGGCTGTGGGCAATATCCGCATCGGTGAGTAATAGGTATTGGGGTTGACGGGTCTGGGCCGCTTTAATTCCCTGCTCTAAAGCCCAAAGCTTTCCCGACCAACCTGGGGGTAAGGGAGTCCCCGTAATAATTTTAAGTTGAGCCGATTTATTTAGAGTCGCGGCCGTGGCCTGGGCAATCTGACTCGTTTCATCCTGGCTTTGATCATCCACTAAGACAATCTGCCACTCCCCTGGATAATCTTGGTTCAACAATGAGGTGAGGGAAGTGGCCATCACATCTGCTTCATTCCGGGCCGGAATAATGACTGTGATCGCTGGCCAGGCCGGGGGGACTAAGGGGGGTGTGGTTAGCTGTTGATCTGCCCGCCAAAAGTTTCCCCAAGCCAAAAGTAACACCAGCCAAATGAAGAGTGACAAACTCACCAGGCCAAGGCTCACCATGGGATAGAGACCCCAACAACGAACACCGTCATGGACACCATTTTCTCCACCACTCAGTATTTATTCACTATACCTAGCATCAGCCTTGAGCCTTAACTACGGTAGAGGAAGGGCAGGCCAATCCTCCCAGCCAAGGTTAGGGGCCGTCAACTCGAGTGGGGTGATCCGCTTTTGAAACAGACTCGCCGCCAAAGCCTTGTGGAATTCATTAAGACTGTCAGGTGGACAGCGGCCGATGGACTTTTACTTTACGGCGATGCCAAAACATGATGAATCCGGTTAGCAACAGAATGACGGGCAGTAGTCCAATCAATACATAGAAAATTCGAGTTGTCATGCCGCCAAACGTGCCATAGTGAACGGGGCCAAACTGATTAATAATCGCTTCGGCAGTGGATGGATTTAAGCCATTTTTGACATTGAGAATTTCCCCAGTATATTGATTAAGTTGAATTCTGGAACGACCATTACTAGAGCTTTCTCCTGGTTGCTTAAGGTCAACTCTCAGCGGTTCATCACTATACAGCCCTAGGTATGTAATTCTGGCGTTTGGAAATACAGCGTTGGCTTTTTGGACAAGAATATCAAGGGGCAAGGGTTGTTGATTGGGTTGGGTTGAAAGAGCCGCTGGCTCTGGTTTTGGGCTGAAGGTGAGGGCATAAATGGCATCGTTGACTTTGGCCTGGGGAATATTCCAAGCAAACCCCGTAAAGCCAATCAGAATTAGGAAAATAGCGGCAACAATACCAGCCACTTTATGAACATCAAAATTCCGGCGGCGAATATGGGAGTGCCACTTGATCCGAAACCCAGCGATGAGTTTGCGCCAGCCCGGCCAAAGGACAACTCCGGTAATGGCAATCAAGACGGTGAGTAATGCCACAATGCCCATAATGATAGTGCCAATATCTCCGGCTGAGAGCTTGTAGTGGAGATCATAAATGCGGCCAACCCAACTAGTTTCCCACTCTCTAATCCCCAAAATTTCCCCCGTATATTGATTAACCCAGGCCTGCCAGTAATATTCTTTTGCATCTCCGAGCCAGGCCATATAGGGTTGAGTGGGGCTATCACTAGGGACAATGCCATCCAGATAAAAGTTTTTACTGGTAGCGAAGGCTTCTAGGGACTGCTGAATTGTCGTGAAGGAGATCGGGGTATCCCTAGGGATCAAAGAGCCAAATCGCTGAGTTAGAATTGCGGCATCTATCTCATGCCAGAAAACAAGAATACTTCCAGTTACTCCAGCAATACAAAGCAAAATCCCGACCACTAAACCCAAGGAGCGATGGGCATAGAAAAAGAAATGACGGATAGTTTTACGATTCATTGTTATTCCTTGACTAAGAATTAGATTATGGACTCACTACAATTTGAATGGGATGACTCAAAAGCCAAAGTAAACCTCAAAAAGCATGGAGTTGATTTTGATGAGGTGGCCACTATTTTTTGCGATCCTTATTACTTAGAGGATTATGATGAAGCACACTCTGATCAAGAAGATCGGTTTAAGATTATTGGTATGTCAAGGGATGGGCGTGTACTAATTGCTATCTATATTGAACGAGAGGGGCGAATACGCATTATTAGTTCGAGAGCGGCAACTAAACAGGAGCAGGAAATTTATGAATCCCAAATTTGAGCCGGAAGAAGTTAATGATATGTTGAACGAATATGATTTCAGTAAGGCCAGGCCTGGACGATATCGAGGCTTTCGAGGCCTATTGATTCGGGTTTTGGATGATGGACGGGAGCAAACGATTGACTTAGAACAGAACAATAAAAGCATTAGCTTGTCTCCTAAACAAATTAAACTAATCATTGAGGCTTTAGAGTACCGGATTAATGCAAACCCAGAGCAACTGCAAAAACACGAAGTTGAGGTGACTAAAGATTCAGGGATAAATTCAGAGTTAATAGCTCTAACGTCACTGCTAGAAAAACTAAACTAGCTTTGTCAATAGAGGGATATTGAATTGTTTTACGATTCATGGGTGTTCCTCAAATCAAGATATTAAAAACGAATGGTGGCAGTTCCCAGAACTGTTAGGGGCGGTTGCGGATAAATGAGAAAACCTTGGGTGTTGTAATATTCCACATTGTTCAGGTTTTTAATGTTGAGGCTAAGTTGCCAATTATCACGCCGATAAAATGTTGATAAGTCAACTCGGAAATAACTCGGCAACGTAATATCACAGGTAAAACAACTAGCCCGATCACCCACGTAGTAAAGCCCCAAACCAAAGCCCAATCCTTTCACTGGGCCATCTTGAATCTCGTAGGTACTAAAGAAACCAAATTGGTTATAAGGCACTCCCGCCAAACGAGAGCCAATTGGAATCGTCGTATCTTGACTGACATAGGCATCGGTGTAGGCATAGGAAAGAATCAAATTCCAACCGGGCAGGGGGCGGCCGGTAATGTCAAATTCAAACCCTTGACTCTTCTGTTCACCCGTGGCAATACTAAAGTCTGGGTTGTTGGGATCTGTAGTCAAGACATTTTGCTTAGTAATGTCATAAAAGGCCAAAGTTGCCGCTAGTTGGTTTGGAATAATTTCCCCTTTAACCCCCACTTCAAACTGCTGCCCATACTCGGGATCAAAGGGTTCGCCGGATTGACTAACACTGAAAATTGCCGGATTGTAGGATGTCGAATAACTAAAATATAACGATACGGGTTGAACGGGCTGATAAACAATCCCCAGCCGTGGTGTAAAGGCAGAAATATTTGAGTCATTGTAGGTAAAATCATTGTCCAGGTCTCTGTAAAATGTATTAGAAAGATCAAACCGTCCCCCCACAAGGAGCTTAAGATTATCCAAAAGAGTCATCTGATCTTGAAAATAGAGACCAATATTATTAACGCCATACAGCTCATTCAGTTTAAAGAGTAGTTCTCCCCGTTCTCGGTTATAAACTGGATTGAAAAGATTGATCGATGTTGCCTGAACGTTAGTCAGATCGTATTGATAGCTTTGACGAAAAACATCGAGTCCAAATAGTAGCTGATGAGAGATCGGGCCAGTAGTTAAATTACCAATGGCCTGGGGCTTAATATAAGTATCCAAAAGTCGATATGAAAATTGACCCATCTCATTCATGGCATATAGCAGTCCGTCTTGTTTTGTGAGAATGACTGATCATCAGAAGCCTTGGTAAAGAATCCCCCTTCCTTGAGGTTAGGATGAAACAAAAACTTTGCAGGGATAGATAATTCTGGACTACTCTCACGAATGATTACTGTTTATTGGGGTGACAATGTCAATGCAACTGAAACATTAAAAATCAATTCTAAATGTACCACTGACTGAAAAAGGTCGGCCTGGATCAAGAGCAAGTCGATAATCAAAAGTTGCATTTTTGATGTAGTTAACATCAAAAAGGTTTTCAAAATTTAACTGAACCCGCCAGTTATCACGTCGATAATACAATGCAGCATCAGTTCGAAAATAGCTTGGGAGAATGAAGGAATTGTCTAGATCACCATATCTATTGTCAATGTAGAATAGGCCCAAACCAAATCCCAATCCCTTAGCTGCACCCTCTTGAAGCTCATAGGTTGACCAGAGTGTAAATTGATTAGGAGGAACATTTGGAATCTTATTATTAACGATACTAGTCGTATCCTGACTTACAAATGCATTCACATAGGCATAACCACCCGTCAAGTTCCAACCGGGTAAAACTTCCCCACCTATATTGATCTCAAATCCATTACTAGTCACTTCTCCAGTCTGAAGAGTCAGAAGTGGGTTAAAGGGGTCTGATGTTTGCACATTCTGTTTGCGAATGTCAAAAGCAGCCAATGTTAGGGGCCGTCAACTCAAGTGGGGTGATCCGCTTTTGAAACAGACTCGTCGCCAAAGCCTTGTGGAATTCATTAAGACTGTCAGGTGGACAGCGGCTGATGGACTTTTACTTTACGGCGATGCCAAAACATGATGAATCCGGTTAGCAACAGAATGACGGGCAGTAGTCCAATCAATACATAGAAAATTCGAGTTGTCATGCCGCCAAACGTGCCATAGTGAACGGGGCCAAACTGATTAATAATCGCTTCGGCAGTGGATGGATTTAAGCCATCTTTGATATTGAGTATTTCTCCGGTGTAGGGGTTAAGATCGACCGATGAATTGCCAAAATGAGAATTTTCCCCAGTTTGCTTAAAGTAGATTGAGGCTGGCTCTGTCTCGGTGTGTGGGGAGTGGAGAAAAGTAATCCGGGCTTCTGGAAATTGAGACTGGGCTTGCTGGGCTAAGACTCCAAAAGAAAGGGGCTGTTGGTTGGCTACGGGAGAGATGACCGGCGGCTCAGATTTTGGGCTGAAGGTAATAGCATGAATCGCATCATTGACTTTGGCTTGGGGAATATTCCAGGCAAACCCGGTAAAGCCAATCATAATTAGAAAAACAGCCGCAACAATTCCAGCAACCTTGTGAACATCAAAATTACGACGACGAATATGGGACTGCCACTTAATCCGAAACCCAGCGATGAGTTTGCGCCAACCCGGCCAGAGGACAATCCCAGTGATGGCAATAAAAACTGTTAGGAGGGCCACAATGCCCATAATGATGGTGCCAGTATCCCCGGCTGATAGCTTGTAGTGGAGGTCATAGATACGCCCAACCCAACTGGTTTCCCATTCCCTAATCCCTAAAATTTCCCCAGTATATTGATTGATCCAGGCCTGCCAATGGTGATCCATGTCATCTTCAAGCCAGGCCTGGTAGAACTGGGTGAGACTACTACTAGGGGCAATGCCATCAAGGTGAAAGTTTTTGCTGGTTGCTAGGGCTTCTAGGTTCTGCTGTATTTTGGTGAGGGAGATGGGGGTATTTGTTGGAATCAGAGAGCCAAAGTGCTGAGTTAAAATTGCGACATCAATCTCATGCCAGAAAACTAAAATACTTCCAGTTACACCAGCAATACACAGCAAAATTCCAACAACTAAACCAAGAGTGCTGTGGATATAGAAAAAGAAATGGCGAATAGTTTTACGATTCATTAGTGTTCCTCTACTAAAAGCGATAGGAAAAAGATCCAATCATGGCAAAGGGCTGGCCTGGTTCAAGTCCGCCCTCATTTCCAGTTAAGGCTTGAATATATTGAGCGTTCCCGAGATTTTTGAAATTCAATGCAATCCGATATCGATCTCGCTGATAGAAAATTGCAGCATTGCCAATGAAGTAATCACCCACTGTAAAGTTATTTTGTAGATTGCCGTAGCGATTGCCCACATAATTAAAACCAGCACCAAAGCCCAAGCCTTGAAGCGGCCCCGATTGCAATTCATAGGTCATCCACAAACTGGCGGAATTGTAAGGAACTCCAAAAAACTGATTACCCACAAGAGATGGATCTGTATCAGCCGTTACACGGGCATTAATGTAGGCATAGGAACCTATAATTTTTAATCCAGGTAAAATCTGTCCAGTCACATCAAATTCAAATCCCTGGCTTTGTTGTTCTCCAACAGCCGCTGAAAACAAGAGGTTGGTTGGGTCGGCAGTTACCACATTTTGCTTTGTGATGTCGTAGTAGGTCAGGGTTGCCAATAAGTTTTCCTGAAAGAGTTCAGTCTTAATTCCAAATTCAAACCCCTGGCCTCGTGTAGGCGGTAAAGGTTGACCACTGGCCGACACGGCACCAATGTTGGGACTAAATGATTGAGAGTAGTTAGCAAATAGAGAGAGTTCAGGCATTGGGCGATAAAGAAGACCAAACCGAGGAGTAACAGCATCATCTGTTTGTTCTGATGCCCCACCTTGAATAAAAGCGGTTTGAACATTGGTTGTTTTCTGAGTCACGGTGTCATACCGTAAGCCAGCCACCAAAATCAAATTCTTTAAAAATGACACTTGATCTTGCAGATAAATACCTAAACGGTCGGCACTATTGAGTGTGTTACCAAACAGGGGCAGTTGAGACCGACTTGGTTTGTTGGCTAAATCATAATCGGGGTTAAAGATATTCAAGATCGAAGGGCCACCAAATACGGTAATAATCCGATCTTCAGCCCGATTTAAGTCAACACCCAATAGCAATTCATGTTGGACAAAGCCCGTAGCAAATTTGCCGACTGCGCTAGTGGATAGGGAATAGGAATTTTGATCCCCATCTTGATCAGCATAAAAGCGAATGACTTCTGGCCCAAGAACAATAAACGGCAAGGCAACTACGCTGTAATCATAGCTGTAACTGAGATATCGAAACCCATTCCGAATTTTCCAGTTATCGTTAAAGCGATGCTCAAAGCTGTAGCCCATGTTGGTGAAAGTTGTAGCAATCGTGTCATTAGGATCGTTGATTACCCGCGTATAGGGAATTGGAGCAACACCACTACCAAATTGGGTAATGCCAAAGTCTGCCGGGCCATTGCTGTTGATGTATTCAATGGAAAACTCAACATCGGTACGATCATCAATTTTGCCAACGAGGACTGGAGCAATGGAAAATCGTTCTTGGGCATTGTCAAAACTCCTAAAACTCCACTCATTTTGGTAAACTCCATTGACACGATATAAAGCAGAGCCATTGGGAGTCAGAGGGCCAGACAGGTCAAAACGGGGACGGACTAAGCCAAAATTTCCGGCTTGGAGTTCTAATTCTGCAAATGGTTCAGTCGTGGGCCTTTTTGAGACGAGGTTGATCACTCCACCTGGCTCAATTTGTCCAAACAGGATTGAGGATGGCCCTTTCAGAACTTCAACGCGTTCTAAGTTTGCTAATTCGGGAATGGGTTCAAAACCGCCATAAATCCGAAATCCATCGCGTAATACGGGCGCGCCTGCTGAAAACTGATTTCCAAATCCACGAATACTAAAGGTTGCTGACCGTCCCGCATTTGTGCCTGCATCAATCACTGAACTAACGTTTATGACAGCCTCTTGAATTGTGATGGCCTGTTGAGAGCGAATCACATCTTGGGGGACAACTTGGACGGAAAAGGGAGTGTTGATGATGGGGGTATCGGTTCCCAGAGCAGTGCTGGCATTGGGAACAAAGAATCCACTAGCTCCTTCTGCTGTAACGACAATTTCAATCCCATCTTGGGCAATATCTGGGGCAGGAGTCGGGCGAACTTGCTCGGTTTGGGGGGTAGAAATGGGCGTTTCTGTTAACCCAACAACTGCGATCAGTTGGCCCTCTGCCTGTTGAAACTGAACTGTGGGTGTGCCGTCTTTCCCAACAACAACGACTTCGATTGTGTTATCAGGGCCCGGTTTAACTAGGACAGAAGTAATAGCAGCAGTGGGATTATCTTGTTGAAATTCAGTTTGATTAGGCAGGTTTAATTGGGCATTTTGGATCGTGGCGGTGAGGGTTGTGCCCTGTTGCTCGGTCGTAACTTGAAAGTCGGCTCCCCCAGGCAAGTTAAAGAGAATTTGAATCCCGGTTTCTGTCGGCTGAACTTCAACGCCCGTAATTTGACCGACTGTGGCCTGGGCTAGTTGGGGGGTCGGGGAAAGGGCTTGGTTAATGTGCCACTGTTCCTGGGCCTGGAGCCATTCTTGGACTGTTTGAGCGGGTTTGGTTTCACTGGCTAAGGCAGACTCCAAGGGAATTGCAAGAGAAGCCAACAAAAAAATAGGAAAATTTTGCATTAATTTCATAAAAAAAACTCCTGACACACCAAAAATTAAGACTCACAACAAACCATGAAAAATTTAGCTATCGCTGTCTCCCTAAAGGCACGACACCCGGAACCGTTTGTAATGCGCCTCCAAGCGTGGTTACATTACGATCCTTGATGACTGGCTGAGGAACAACTTGAATTGAAAATGGCACGTCTCGAATTGGGGTCTCTGTTCCCGTCGCAGCGGATGAGTTGGGGACAAAATACCCTTGCATATTCTTTTCTGTTTCTGTTGCTGAAATTTTAGCCCCATCTTGGATCATGCAAGGAAGGAGAACCGGGCAAACTTCAGCCAAGGCTACTTCAAAGGGAATGGCAACAGCGCCGAGGATCAACATTGGGTAACTTCCGATTAATTTCATAAAAAACTCCTCACACACCTAGATACTGAAAATTAGATAAAAATCTAACTAGAAATTAAGCTAGTTATTGCCAGATTTGCGCGTAGAAATCGCTAACTGGACATTTTTGATTTGCCGCAACTCATCCATGACTGCAATCACGGTGCCATGTTCAACCGCAGTATCTGCCCGGACAATCACCAGTTGATTAGCAGTAGCCGTTTTTAAGCCAACAATCCGAGCTTGCACTTGGGCAATTTCTACCCCATCCCCATTTATAAAAATGTTGCGATTGCGATCAATGGTGACAGTAATTGGATTGTTGGGCTGAGTTTGGGTTGTAGTGGCCTGGGGAAGCTTAATATCAATCCCATCAGTCCGACTTAAGAATAAGGACGCAATAATGAAAAAAGCAAGCACCGAAAACACAACATCAATCATCGGGACAATATTAATTTCATCCCCATCCTGCTCATCCTCCAACCTAAACATGGTGTAGTTCTCCTGGAGTCAGGCGTTCACTGTAGAGAACTTCCAACTGTCCCAAAGATTCTTGAATAAAGGCCAGTTGGCGGCGATAGAAACTCCGAAATAGGTTAGCAAACAGCAAGGCAACAATAGCCACCACCAGGCCCATGACGGTTGACACCAAGGCCTCACTCACCCCACCTGTGACTCCGGCTACTTGCGTCCCATCAAAATTCCCTAAAGATAAAGAGCTAAAGGCCCGCATTAGTCCCAAAACTGTTCCCAGGAGTCCCAACAACGGTGAGACCGCGATCACAGTGGTAAAGACCGTGCTAAAGCGACGCAAAATGGGTAGCTCGGCCTGGGCCGCAGACTCCAAAATCGTGTGCATTTGAGTAGGACTCAGGTGTTCATGGTTATAGCTGAAGCCGAGGGCCCGAGTAAAAATTCGACAGACGGGTAAATCACGATGGCTTGTCAGGGTTTTCATCACCTGGCCTGGGTTTTCTTGGTAGTCAATTAAGACACGCCGGATCACCTTGGGCTGAATTGAATAAACTCTGAACCAGAAAATAATTCGCTCCACAGACAAAGCTACGGTCAAGATCGAAAACACGAGTAAGGGGTAGGCAACAATTCCCCCAGCCGCAAAAAAGTTAGTTGGTTCTGTGGCCATAGAATCAGATTTTCCTGCAAAATACTGAGAACTAATCCTATTAGCTAGTGAGAATTAATGTCAAGTATATTTTAGATTTTATTTATTTTTTACATATATATTTTTTATCTTATGTCTTAAAACCCTTTCCCAAGCTCAGTTGTAGAGATTTATACTTCAAAGTTCATCATATTGTTCGGATTAAATCTGACACTAATTTTCAAAAATAAGTATGCTAATATCATATTTCAATATGACAATGTTATTGATTTTGCGCCATGAATGATTTCGTGCTTTTGCTTGAGAGTCGCCACCGACAAGGGTTTTGGGCAGCCTGTGTAGCGGCATCAGTCCTTTTGCATGGGCTAGTTTTGGCTAATGCCGGGGCCTGGTGGCGGGTTTTACCTGAAGCAGAATCCCCAATTGCCGAGGTGATCATTTTGCCGGAGCCAGAACCAATACCCCAACCAACACAACCCATACCAGAAACCCAGCCCCCGCCGGAATTGCGACGGACTGAACTACCCAGGCCTCGCCCACAGCCACCCAGTCTCACACCAGCTTTACCCCAGCCTCAACCTGCACCTGTTCAACAACAATCTCGTCCACAACCCGCTGCGACCCCAGCCCCACCGAGTCACACGGCTCCATCTACCCCTGTAGAAAATGTAGCTACCCCATCAGAAGTCTCTGCACCTGCCCCCGCGTCCCCTGCAACTCCCAGTGTGCCGGTCTCTACCCCAGTGGCCGCTCCTCCCAGTCCACCGGCCCCGCAAGCTGTAGCTCCACCCGCTCCTAAACCAGTTGCCTCCCCCTCTGGCCGAGTTGCTTGTCAAAGTTGCCCCAGGCCTGCCTATCCGGGAGCAATGCGTCAAAAAGGAGTTGAAGGTCGGGTTGGTCTAGTGGTGGATGTCAGCCCAGGGGGAACGGTGGTCAGTGCCAGTATTATCCAGTCCAGTGGCTATCCTGAGTTTGACGAAGCTGCATTAAGAGCCGTTCGAGGTTGGGGGTTCACCAGAAGCGGTCAAGGTAAGCAGGGGTTGCCAGTATCGGTGCGGTTTGAACTCCAGTAATTGAACCCAGTGGGGGGGGATAGATGGCATCTGAAGATGGCCGCTATGTTAATTATGTTGAGCTGGCCTGGCTAATCACTGCTCTCGGATTTAGATACTTCTTCTGCCTTGATTTATCATTACATTGTGATTATAGTTAGAAAAATCGTCAATAAAATGCCAGTTAAAACTGGTCAAATTTGGTTAATTTCTTGAGTGTGCATGGAGTGAAAAGTAATGACAAAGCAGCAAGCCCTACCACTGGGTTCACTTTTGGGGGTGGTTCCGTTTTTATTGGCTGGCCAGGCCTGGGCTGGGGAAACCCTTGATCCTATGGCGACCTCTGGTCTGTCCCTACATCAGTCTCAGTCCGTTTTGCAATCTCAGTCTGTATCCCAGGCCCAGGTGACCTCTGTTTCCCAACTGTCTGATGTCCGTCCTACCGATTGGGCCTACCAAGCCCTGGCTTCCCTGGTTGAGAAATATGGCTGTATTGCCGGGTATCCAGACGGGACATTTCGGGGCAATCGGGCGGCGACTCGGTTTGAGATGGCCGCGGCCTTGAATGCCTGCTTGGATGTGGTGAGTGATCGATTTGCCACTAAAGAAGATTTAGCCACCGCCCAACGTCTTGCCCAAGAATTTGCGGCGGAATTGGCCACATTGCGCGGGCGGGTTGATAACCTCGAAGCTCGCACCAGTGCCCTCGAAGCCACCCAATTTTCTACTACTACTAAATTAACGGTTGATGCGCTGGTGGCCTTTCAAGCAGGGGGAGCCAGTGGCCCCATTGTCAATCCAGCCGATGGGATCACCCTTGGAGCAAGTCAGTATAATCCTACCGTTATTAGTCGAGTTGATATTAACCTAATCACCAGCTTTACCGGCGAAGATTTACTGATTACTACCCTGCAAACTGGAAACGGTGGGCTGGATAGTTTCTCTGCGGCGGGAATTGGCACAGGCGGGTTTATTAACTCGGGTGCGGTTGATTACGCGGGAGTTGGGCCGGCGGTCAATCTTTATCGCTTGGTCTATGAATTTCAGCCTGTGGAAGATTTGACTATTGCCGCTGGTGCCTTGTTCTTCCCCAGTGACTATATTGACGGCAACAGCTATGCCAACGACTCATTCCAAGATTTCAGTTCTGGTTTTTTTATTAATAACCGTTTGACAGTGGTGTTTCCGGTTGACGGGCCAGGTGGCTCTGGGGCAGTAGTGCAATGGAATCCGAATCAGGGGCCTTTTACAGTTCGAGGCTTGTACGTTGCGGCCAGTGCTTTTAATGCTAATAAAAATAATGGCCCCTTTCCGGGTATTCCTGGGGGCTTCTTTGGGGATCCCTACCAAGGTTCAGTGGAGTTGGAATATGCCGATACCTTTGGGGCAGAGGAGCAAAACAGTTATGCGGTGCGCTTGCAATATACCAATTCCAGCACCATTGATATTGCCCAAAATGCTGGGGGTTTGAACTTTGAAGTCAGCCTCGGACAATTTGGCTTCTTTGGGCGATATGGCTATTCCGGCGCAACCCTGTATGGGATTGGCAGTACCGTGGATGGTCTAGGGGGTTTTGATCTGTCTTCGATTGTTCCCGCTGGCACAACTCAAAACTTCACGGCCCAAACTTGGATGGCGGGCCTGGGCTACCGAGATTTGTGGATGGAAGGCTCTCTCTTGGCAGCGGCCGTTGGTCAACCGTTTATTAATAATTTACCTAGTGCTCCAGGGGTCAATGATAGTACCCAGACTAACTATGAACTCTTCTATCGGATTCCCGTTAGCGACAATATCAGCTTAACTCCGGTGTTTATGGCCGTCACCAATGCCAACAACATTGCCAACAATGCGCCTATTTTCCAGGGGCTAGTCCGAACAACCTTCTCCTTCTAGATAACCATAATATCCCACCGATCCTGGCCCTCAGTTCCGTGATAAGCTCCCAATCAAGATGCGATGAATGGTCATACCACCTTGAAAGAAATTATTCGGACTGATGCGGCTCCAGCCCCCCTTGGCCCCTATAACCAAGCGATTCGGGCCACAGGCTCATTGCTTTTTGTGGCTGGGCAGATCCCCTTAGATCCCAAGACAGGGGGCCTGGTTGGCGGAGATGACGTGGGGGCCCAAACTCAGCAGGTGATGGCTAACCTGGAAGCAATTCTTAAGGAGGCTGGCCTGGCCTGGGATAATGTGGTCAAAACAACGGTTTTCCTGGCCGACTTAGCCGACTTTGTGGCAATGAACGATGTCTATGCCCAATATTTTACTGAAGGTCATGCTCCGGCCCGGGCCTGTGTGGAAGTGGCACGGTTGCCTAAAGATGTGCGGGTTGAGATTGATTGCATCGCGGTTAGCCCCCAGGCCTGAGGCCATAACCTTGGATCAACAAAAAAGTCTTAACCGTCATTCAAACAAAGGGTCAAGGCTTTCTTCATTTTATTTGGTGGCGGGGTACTTCATCCGATTAAGGCCTGGAAGCATTGATATATAAAAATTCTTATTGAGACTACCTCATCGGTTACCCTCAAAAGTTGTTGCTTGTTTGAAATGAGAAGTAGAGTTTTTTAAAGTAATACTGGGGTTTATTGCCCTATCTTAGATGTTTCATCTGCCAGGCCCAGAACTGGTGTGGACGGTAAGGTGCGAGCCTTTATTTAGTTTTATAGCGTTACGCAGGCTGCTCTGAGAGAGTAAAAATGTCAAAAAGACTGTCCATCAAGCATTTTCTGACTTGTCCCCGTCTCACCTTAAATGAGTAACGCTATAGAAGTTTGAAGTCTCACTCAGATATGGGACGGTGACCAATGAAATTTAATTGTTTGCACTTCCCCAGGCTCTCACCTCGGTATTTTTTTAGGCACGGTCAAACCAGAGGACTTTAATCACCCCGCTACCGACCAACGTCACCAGGCCAACAATGAAGGCCCATAACCTCCCATCAGTAGAGCGTTGTTGAGTTCTAAGCTCGTTAACGTCATCCCGAAGCTCAGCGCGTAGTGCCTCGACCTTATCGTTAACAGCTTTGATTTCAGTCCGAACGGTATTAAATTGCTCATCGTTCTTAGCCTGGTTAACTCTGACTTCCAGAGTTAAGGCCTGGATGTCAGACTGCATAGACTCCACTGTGGTAGTTAGCTTATCCAGACCACGCAAAATAGCCGCTACTTCACCGGCTGTTATCGGTTCACTCATTTAGCTTCCTCCCTTGGGTTTATGCCCCCGCTTAGGTTTCACCATTTGGGGAACATCATCACCATTTGAACCTTGGTTCAATCCCTTTTCCACCTTTGTGGAAACACCCAGGCCAGACTGGGGAGAGTCTGAGGCTTGCTCCAAGGTTTGCCGATATAGCTTAATGGCTTGCCTCGCGTGGTAGCTGCGACCTTCAACAAAAGTATCTAGCCACTCCACATCTTCCGGGGTTAACCGTATTCCAATAGGCACGGTCACACCAGGCAAGTCAGGAGAATATCTGGGCTTTAAGTTCTTTTGACTAAAGGGATTGAGACCTCTACCCTTGGTCATACTCGCACCGCTAAACATTGATAAATATCATAGTGCATACTCAGTGCACTTATAAGCAGATGCCTTTAATTTCAATGTGCACCATAAGATAGCCTTATCTAAAAATGCTTATATTTCTTAGTGCACTTTGATATATTTGAAATTGTAAAGGGAAGGGCAACCGGCAAGTTCAAACCTTCCCGCACTCACTAGGAGCATCCCCATTATGATCACTAAATCTGCCTCTAACCTCATCTACAACGCCGCCCGGATCATGGGCAATAAGATCAAAGGTCTCGTGATTGAAGTCTGGGCCAACTGTGTTTATCTCCATGCTCAAGGCTTATTCTCTCGTTTTGCCTCTAAAAAGTCCTTCAAACAGCAATTTGTTGATTTTCGCAAAGAAGGGGCTGTTGGCCTGGAAGTTGTCAAAGTCCCCTTTGAATCCGGTGAGTACATGGTTAGCTCTGCCAGCAAAGATGGCTCCTACTTAATTCAGTGTTTAACCGATAAACTCACCTGTACTTGCCAAGATTACAGCGGATTCGATATTGGACTGGTACAGCTTAAGGTGCTACACCCCTGTTTTGAATTAGATTCAAGGCTTGAATGTACCAAATAGATGCCGAAAGTGCTGTATCAAGCCCAATCTGCCGCTATGACCAAGGCTTGTTGTAAGCACTGCTACGCCACATTGAACCATCTTAGTTATAGCTCCTTAGTCAATTATATCAACGCCTAAAACACAATCAGGGATTGCTTTATAGCTTATGTTAGTTAACAGGAACAAACGTTAAAATCAGGGTAGAACCCTAAAGGTAATGATAGACTTGGAAAAATCAAAGCTGAAGTCACTTGCATCCTTAATCTATGCCTGAATGTCC
>NZ_JAVMIP010000026.1 GCF_031729055.1 Pseudocalidococcus azoricus BACA0444
AAGGAATCCCCGTCCTGCTTTACACGCAAGCTACAGGACGGTCGGAGGATGTCAATCTGATACTACTGAACAACAAGCAACAGGTGTATTCCTCTTACAGGTGCTAGATCAAGATCGTCCCATTGAGAGTAAGCTTTTCCCGAAGAAAATTAAGGGAATTACTTGGTGAGTCAGGCTATTATTTTAGATACTGGAGTTATTGGTCTTATTACTAACCCAAAACAATCAACTCAAAGTGAATCTTGTGCTACGTGGCTTCAATATCATTTGATTTCTGGTACTACTGTAATAATTCCTGAAATTGCAGACTATGAACTTCGGCGTGAATTATTGCGGGCAAATAAAGGAGAAGGTTTAAAGCGGCTAGACGAGTTAATTAAACTTGTTTAATATTTACCTATTTGTACCCTTGCCATGCGTCAAGCGGCTCAACTTTGGGCCCAGGCTCGGCAACAAGGATAACCGACTACAAACGATAAAAATATTGATGCCGATATGATTTTGATTGCTCAAGCTAAAACACTCTCAGCTAGAAATGTAGTGATTGCAACAACCAACGTGAGACATCTATCTCGGTTTGTTAATGCTGAAATTTGGCCAAATATACTCCTGCCTGGATGAAATAAACTCCATAGAATATCTCAATTTTTGCTACACTGAATGTGTCTACTGGCAGTTGTAATATGGTGGTCAGTCAATTTGTAATCTAAAGGATTGAGTGAAAACAGCGAAATTGCGACAGTATTACTATCTATTGATCTTCTTGGCTGCTCAGGCCAGCGACTAAGGCATCTGCAACTCTGGCAACAGGAATCACCTCCAGGCCAGGGAACTCTAAGGCTTGAGATTTCGGAATAATTGCCCGTTTGAATCCCAATTTGAGTGCTTCTTTCAACCGAATTTCTAACTGGGAAACAGAGCGTACTTGCCCGCCTAAACCCACTTCCCCAATCAAAACAGTCTGAGCCGTGACTAAGCGATCCCGAAAACTGGCCACCACGGCCACCGCAATGCCTAAATCTGCCGCTGGTTCGGCCACCACCAAGCCCCCCGAAGAGGAGACATAGGCATCTAGCTTAGAAAGAGGAATCCCCAAGCGTTTTTCCAGTACAGCTAAAATTTGTAAAAACCGATTGTATTCGATGCCCGTGGTTGAGCGTCTGGGGGAAGGGTAACTGGTGGGGCTAACCAGGCTTTGTAATTCCACGACTAAGGGACGAGTTCCTTCGCAGGCGACGATGGTTGCAGTTCCCGGTGTGGCATCGGCTTCCCCTAAAAATAAGGCCGAGGGATTACTGACTTCTTCTAAACCCTGCTCCACCATCCGAAACACGCCAATTTCCTGACTGGCCCCAAAGCGATTTTTGACTGCCCGCAAGAGCCGATGACTGGCAAACCGTTCCCCTTCAAAATATAAAACCGTATCTACTAAATGCTCCAAGACTTTCGGCCCAGCAATCGCCCCTTCTTTGGTGACATGACCCACAATAAACAAGCTGATATTTTGCTTTTTGGCCAATCGCATCAATGCCGCCGTACATTCACGCACCTGAGAAATCGAGCCGGGAGCCGCCGTTAAGGATGGCAAATAAATGGCCTGGATACTGTCAATCACCGCCACCGTAGGCTGAATCTGCTCCAACTCGGTCAAAATTACTTCGGCATCATTTTCCGGTAATAGTAAAAGTTGCTGACTAGGGGTTGTTCCCAGGCGTTTGGCCCGTAACTTGACCTGTTGCCCCGACTCTTCCGCACAAACGTATAACACCGGATATTGCTGCTGCCAATGAAACGCGGCCTGGAGGAGAAGAGTGGATTTCCCAATGCCCGGATCACCCCCAACCAGGACTAAGGAACCCGGCACAACCCCACCCCCCAAGACCCGATCCAATTCCGCAAAACCAGAACTAAAGCGAAATTCGGGGGTATCGGTGATTTGGTCTAAGCTCAGGGCCTGGGATGGACTGGCTTTGCGGGACTTACTGCTGGTTCCGGGAGTGCGGGTCACGCTCGGGAGTATTTGCTCGTCTAGGGTATTCCACTGCTCACAACTGCTACAGCGGCCAAAATATTGGGCATACTCGGCTCCACATTCACGGCAAATAAATTGGGTGCGGGGCCTGGGCATTATTAAGAAAAAATGAAAGTTAATAAACCACTCATAATTCAGGAATCCTAGGACAGATAAGGGTTTCCAGGCCTGGGAGAACGTGGTAGCTTAATGATAGGATATAAAGTAATAAACATTTACAACATTATATATCGGGAGTGGTAACGGTCTTGGAGAATCACAAAGAAAAGATCCTTGTGGTTGATGATGAAGCCAGTATTCGGCGCATTTTAGAAACCCGACTCTCAATGATTGGCTATCAGGTCGTTACCGCTGCTGATGGGGAAGAAGCCTTAGTCACCTTTCGGGACGAGTTTCCAGATTTAGTTGTCCTTGATGTGATGATGCCTAAGCTGGATGGCTATGGGGTCTGTCAGGAGCTACGGAAGGAATCCGATGTCCCAATCATTATGCTGACTGCTCTGGGGGATGTGGCCGACCGGATCACTGGCCTGGAATTGGGGGCCGATGATTATGTGGTCAAGCCATTTTCCCCCAAAGAACTCGAAGCCCGGATTCGCTCTGTCCTGCGCCGGGTAGAAAAAACCACCACCTCAGGCATACCCAGTTCTGGTGTGATCCAAATTAACGCCATTCGGGTGGATACCAATCGCCGCCAAGTCTATAAGGGGGATGAGCGGATTCGCTTGACGGGGATGGAATTTAGTCTCTTAGAATTGTTGGTCAGTCGGTCTGGAGAAGCGTTTTCCCGCTCTGAAATTCTTCAGGAAGTTTGGGGCTACACACCGGAGCGTCATGTGGATACCCGCGTTGTGGATGTCCATATTTCTCGACTAAGGGCTAAATTAGAGGAGGATCCCAGCAACCCGGAACTGATTCTAACGGCCCGCGGTACGGGATATTTGTTTCAACGGATCATAGAACCAGGTGAAGTTGCTACAGCTAAAGTCTAGTTAAGGGGAGGTGGACAACTTTCATCTGTTTAGTTAAAGGCTGACAGAGCTTTTACCGATGCATGATGATCAAGAGAAACTATGCCACTAGGATTTCTCAATGCCCACGCTGTTAAGGGTTGGCCCCTATCGTTTTTTCTGCTATGTGGGCGATTATAATGAGCCACCTCATATCCACATCGAGCCTGATGCGGATGAAGCTAAGTTCTGGCTTGACCCGATTCGTTTGCAAAGTAATAGGCGATTTAGTCGCACAGAAATAAGTCGTATTCAAAAACTAATCCAAGAAAACCAAGCGCAACTTTTGGCAGGCTGGAATGACTTCTTTAATGATTGAATCTCTTCTACTCCCGACAATCCAGCAAGTTACCATTAAAGATGATACTTTGTCCGTGGATGTATCTGATGGTCGGACAATATCTGTACCCCTGGCCTGGTATCCGCGCTTGCTGCATGGTTCGGTGGCAGAACGCAATGAGTATCGCCTAATTGTCCAGGGAAGCGGAATTCATTGGAGTCAGCTTGATGAGGACATTAATATCAAAAATTTGATTTTGGGGCAACCGTCAGGAGAAAGTCAAAAGTCATTTCAAGCGTGGTTAAAGCACCGGTCAACAGCAGTCTAACAAGCCCGTTCTCCTGGCTTTCTGCTTCAATTCAGCCTTGTTTTAGTCAATGCCGTTGAGTGGAGTTTTTTCAAGAGCCGATGACTAACTTTGGTGTTGTTTATGTCACTGCCAGTTCCCAGGCCGAAGCGGAAATGATTGCCGATGCCTTAGTCAGGGATGGATTGGCGGCCTGTGTTAGTCTCTTCCCAATTCAGTCTGTCTATATCTGGCAACAGGAAATTTGTCGAGAATCAGAATGGCAATTACTGGTTAAGACACGGCAAGAACAATATCCCGCCATTGAAGCCAAGGTTAAAATCCTCCACTCTTATACCACCCCAGAAATTATTTTTCTACCCATTGTCACCGGTTGCCCGACCTATTTAGAGTGGATGCACACCCAAACTGCTTCATCTCAACCCTAAACACCCGGCCTGGCCATGCAGAACACCCGTCTGACTACCCTACTCAATCGTACTGGGGATAATATCCAGCAACAACTCCGCAATCCCTGGCGGCGGTTAGCCCTGATGATTATTGCCCTCCTCTTTGGCATCTACTTAGGGGCCGCCTTAGCCTCAACCGCTGGACAAGTGGGCTACATTGACATCGTGGCCTCGGCCCTTGTGGCCATTGCCTCGGAAATCCTCAGTGCCATTTTCTATGGAAATCGTTGGAACTTCCAAAAAACAATCTTGGGGGAGACCCTCAATGCCCTCAAAGTCGGAGTTCTCTATGGTCTGTTCCTGATCGCCTTCCTCTTGGGTAGCTAAGGAGGAGAATGGGCCAGGGGGCATTTGGTGGGACGGGTGAAATTCGTAAAGTATTGTTGCCCAAGCGTGATAGGTTTAATAGTGGCCAGTTTGAGACTTTTTAGTCTGCTTTGTGTCTGACCCTACACCTAACCCGGAAGAAAACTCCCCAATTGCGAATTTTGCAGCCTTGGACAGTCCCCGAGAGGATATTTCCGGCTCAGATTCCATGCAAGAGTTTTATCAACTCCGTCAGGAATTGCTGTTGACCAGTGTAGTTCTGATGTTGATTGTCTTTCCCGCGGTCTGGTTCTTTTACTCGTTCAATACGGCACTTAATTATATTGTTGGGGCAATTACAGCGTTAATTTACTTGCGACTGTTAGCAAACAATGTTGAGCAATTGGGACGAGGCAAAACTAAGGTGGGAAAGAGTCAGTTACTTGTCCTTGTTGTAGTGCTTGTCATTGCAACTCGTTGGCAACAACTCCACATTCTGCCTGTATTTCTGGGGTTTCTGACCTATAAAGCAGCCATTTTGGTCTATATGTTTCGGACAGTCATTTTGCCGCCGCAGACAGGCCAATGAAAACTGGTATGATTTTTTCGCACTTCCATGAGGTTCTGGGCATGATGCCTTCTGTGTATTTTCCAGATTGGATGATACTCCCCCTGGCCAAAATTGAGGTCGGGCAACATTTTTACTGGCACATTGGCAATCTCAAAGTGCATGGGCAAGTGTTCATCACCACCTGGATTGTTAGTCTCATCCTGATTGTGGCTGCCGTTTTAGCAACCCGGAATATTCAACGGATTCCCCAAGGTGTGCAAAACCTGATGGAATATGCCTTAGACTTTGTCCGAGATTTAACCAAAGGGCAAATTGGTGAGGCAGATTATCGGGGTTGGGTTCCCTTTATTGGGACGCTCTTTCTATTCATCTTTGTTTCTAACTGGTCTGGGGCCCTCGTACCTTGGAAACTGTTAGAGCTACCGGAAGGAGAACTGGCTGCACCGACTAACGACATTAATACCACTGTGGCCTTGGCCCTGTTGGTCTCTTTAGCCTACTTTTATGCAGGACTGCGGAAACGGGGCCTGGGCTATTTCCGTAGGTATATTGAACCAACCCCAGTGTTATTGCCCATTGCCATTTTGGAGGATTTCACCAAGCCCCTCTCCCTCAGCTTCCGTCTTTTTGGGAATATTCTCGCCGACGAGTTGGTTGTGGGAGTCTTAGTACTGCTTGTGCCCCTGTTTGTTCCCTTGCCGGTGATGCTCCTGGGGTTGTTTACCAGTGCTATCCAGGCCATTGTCTTTGCCACCCTTGCCGCTACCTATATTGGGGAAGCAATGGAAGGTCATGGTGAAGAGCATGAGGAAGCCCACTAGGTTAGCTCCGGGGAATAACTCCGGTGAAAGCCGAAATTGAGTTCAGCGGCCAGGCCCATTGACTGGTATTGTTAACTCTGGAAATTTGATTGATTTCGTATTGTAGTTAGAGGAATAAAAATGGATCCCTTAGTTGCATCTGCATCGGTATTGGCGGCGGCTTTAGCAATTGGCCTGGCTGCAATCGGGCCTGGTATTGGCCAAGGTAATGCATCGGGTTCGGCCGTAGAAGGGATTGCCCGCCAACCAGAAGCAGAAGGCAAAATTCGCGGCACTTTGTTGTTAACCCTCGCCTTCATGGAATCTTTGACCATCTATGGCCTGGTTATTGCCCTTGTGCTGTTGTTTGCCAACCCTTTTGTGTCCTAAGCAATCTGAAGCGATCTCACGGGATTAGTCGTTATTCAACTTAAGTTTGATTTATCGCTAATCCCCAGGATCTCCACAACTAGGAGAGATTGATGTTTGATTTTGATGCAACCTTGCCCCTGATGGCAGCGCAGTTCTTACTATTAACGGTGATCCTCAACTTTGTTTTCTACAAGCCCCTGACCCAGGCCCTGGATGAGCGCAACGACTATGTGCGTACCAACCTCACGGAGGCTAAACAACGGGCTGAAAAAGCCAATCAACTGGCCGCCCAATATGAACAAGAATTGGCTGAAACTCGCCGTCAATCCCAGGCCCTGATTGCTGAAGCCCAAGCGGAAGCAACCAAAATAGCCGCCCAGGAAATTGCCGCTGCTCAACAGGAGGTGCAAGCTCAACTGCTCCAAACTCAACAGGAACTGGATCAGCAAAAGCAAGCAGCCTTGAATACCTTAGAAGCGCAAGTATCAGGTCTCAGTCGGCAGCTCCTCACCAAGCTGTTGGGTGCAGAATTAGTCGGCTAATGGAGGAATATTGGTGGACGCAGTGTGGATTTTGGCAACGGAAGAAGCGGGTCACTTTGGCTTGAACTTCAACCTGTTTGAAACAAACATTATTAACCTAGCCATTGTCATTGGCATTCTGGTTTACTTTGGCAAAGGGGTCTTGGGCAAAATCCTTGGAGATCGCCAGGCCGCCATTGCCACTGAGGTGAAAGAAGCTGAGGAGCGAAAACAAACCGCCGCCGCCCGCTTGGCCGATGAACAACAAAAATTAGCCCAGGCCCAAGAAGAAGCCAAACGGATCATCAGTGAAGCGGAAGTCCGAGCCAAACAGGCCAGAGAGCAAATTTTGGCCCAGGCCCAGGTTGAAATTGAACGACTGAAAGCCACCGCCGGACAAGACACACTGGCCCAAGAAGAACGGGTGAGTTTAGAAGTTCGTCAGCGGATTGCCGAGTTAGCCCTTGAACAGGTGGAAGCGGAACTGGCCCACCGCATTGCCCCGAATCAGTCGGCCCAACAGCAATTGATTGATCGGAGCTTGGCTCTACTAGGAGGTAACTAAATGGCATCCCCTGTCAGTGCAGCAATCACAGAACCCTACGCCGAGGCCCTTCTTTCCCTCGCTCAAACCCAGGGACTTGTTTCCCGCTTTAGTGAAGACACGAGTTTATTTCTAGAATTATTAGCCAGTTCCCTAGAGTTACGCAGCTTCATCAGCAATCCCCTCACAAAGGGCGAGGCCAAGAAAGCCGTGATTCGCCAGCTCTTGAACGATAAAGTCCACAGCTATTTCCTTAACTTTCTCCTCTTGCTTGTGGATCGACGACGTATCTTTGTGGCCCAAGAGATCGCTGAACAATACCAAGCCCTCGTGCGGAAGCTGCAAAATATTGTTCTTGCTGAAGTCACAACCACTGTCGAACTCACTGAAGCTCAGCGGGAGGCCGTGGTTCATAAAGTCAAAGCCATCTCCGGAGCTAGCCAAGTGGAATTAGCCTGTCACCTTGATCCGAGCCTGATTGGAGGGGTGATTGTCAAAGTGGGTTCCCAAGTCTTAGACGCGAGCTTACGAGGTCAACTGCGCCGCTTAAGTAACTCCCTTTTAGCTGCCAGCTAAAGTTTTCTGGTTTCATTTTTCCTACTTTTTCCCTTGTCCAATTTTTAGAGAGTAACTCCTATGGTAAGTATCCGACCCGATGAAATTAGTAGCATTATTCGTCAGCAAATCGAACAGTACGACCAGGCCATCAAGGTAGATAATGTCGGGACTGTCCTGCAAGTCGGTGACGGGATTGCCCGGGTCTATGGGTTAGACAAAGCCATGTCCTCGGAACTCCTGGAATTTGAAGATGGGACTGTCGGTATCGCCCTCAACCTCGAAGAAGATAATGTCGGCGTGGTGCTCATGGGTGAGGGCCTGGATATTGAAGAAGGTAGTACCGTTCGCTCCACCGGGAAAATTGCCGCTGTGCCCGTGGGAGAAGCTGTGATTGGTCGGGTTGTGGATGCCCTTGTGCGCCCCATTGACGGCAAAGGCGATATTGTCAGCAGCGAAACCCGTTTATTGGAATCAGCCGCGCCGGGGATTATTCAACGGAAGTCTGTCTATGAGCCGATGCAAACCGGGATTACTGCGATTGATGCCATGATCCCGGTCGGTCGCGGCCAACGGGAGTTAATTATTGGTGACCGTCAAACCGGTAAAACTGCCGTTGCCATTGACACCATCCTGAATCAAAAAGGCCAGGATGTCATTTGTGTTTATGTCGCCATTGGGCAAAAAGCCTCTACGGTAGCCCAAGTTGTCGAAGTTTTCCGGGAACGGGGTGCGCTCGATTACACGATCATCGTTGCCGCTAACGCGAGTGATCCCGCCGCCTTGCAGTATCTTGCGC
Organism: Pseudocalidococcus azoricus BACA0444; assembly: GCF_031729055.1. NCBI lineage: Bacteria > Bacillati > Cyanobacteriota > Cyanophyceae > Acaryochloridales > Thermosynechococcaceae > Pseudocalidococcus > Pseudocalidococcus azoricus. The sequence continues at coordinate 8,547 of NZ_JAVMIP010000026.1, forward strand.
CTTATACCGGGGCGACCTTGGCTGAGTACTTCATGTACAAGGGCAAACACACCTTAGTCGTCTATGATGACCTCTCTAAGCAAGCCCAGGCCTATCGGCAAATGTCCCTACTCTTGCGGCGGCCACCGGGGCGGGAAGCCTATCCAGGGGATGTATTCTACCTCCACTCGCGCTTATTAGAGCGGGCCGCCAAGCTCAGTCCGGAATTGGGTGAAGGGAGCATGACCGCCTTGCCGATTGTGGAAACCCAGGCCGGGGACGTATCCGCTTACATTCCCACCAACGTGATTTCGATTACGGACGGGCAAATCTTCTTGTCAACGGACTTATTCAACGCTGGTTTACGGCCTGCGATTAACGCCGGGATTTCTGTGTCTCGGGTCGGTTCAGCGGCGCAAATCAAAGCGATGAAACAGGTGGCTGGGAAACTCAAACTTGACTTGGCTCAGTTTGACGAACTCCAGGCCTTTGCCCAGTTTGCCTCTGACTTGGATAAAGCGACCCAAAATCAACTGGCTCGGGGGCAACGCTTACGGGAACTCCTCAAACAACCCCAATACTCACCCATTCCAGTGGAAGAGCAGGTGGCGATCATCTATGCCGGAAGCAATGGCTACTTGGATGAGATTGCCGTAGAGCAAGTGGTGAAATTTGTCGCTGGCTTCCGGGAATACCTCAGCAGCAGCAAGCCCCAATACGGCGAAGCAGTTCGCAGCAGCAAAAAACTGGATGAAACAGCCGAGTCTCTCCTCAAAGAAGCCCTGATTGAGTACCAGAAAACCTTTGCTGCGGTTGCCTAAGCTCAACCCTTAACGTTATTTCCATCACGATAGTCCCTAGAGTCCACAGCTTTAGGGATTTTTATTACTCACAGCATTGGAGAATTCAAACCATCTTTCTAAAAGAGGCTATAACTAATTAACGGTCACAATAGGTGAAGGGAGGGGAGCGACGTAGATTTTATGTGGGAACTTTTAGCAGCAACTAATCTACTCTGGGAAATGCAAACTGGGCAACCCCCTCTGACTCTTCCCCAACCCCAGGCCCTGGTGACGCAATCCGATCCCCAACTCCAAGCCCAAACCCAGGCCTATCTGAAAAATTTGGCATCCTTAGGTTTTTCGCCCCAGACTCAGGGGATTTGGCTCCAGGCCGGGCGGGAATTATTGGTCAATCACAATGGTGAAAAACCCCTGTCGGCCGCATCCGTGACTAAGGTGGCCACCAGTTTAGTTGTCTTGGAGCAATTAGGGACAGATTATCGGTTTACAACCCAACTGGCAGCAACGGGGCCAATTCAGAATGGGGTTTTGCGCGGCGACTTGGTGGTGATCGGCGGAGGTGATCCGCTGCTGGTCTGGGAAGAGGGGGCGGCCATTGGGCATCAGTTGAATCAGTTGGGTATTCGAGAGGTGCAGGGAAATCTGGTGGTGGTTGGCCCCTTGATGATGAATTTTGAGACGGATCCCCTCACCGCTGGGGTTTATCTCCGCCAAGCAATGGACACCCGCCAACTGCCCGACTATGTGCGCCAACAGGCCCAGGCCGAGAAATTAACCATCCCCGCGGCGCAAGTTCGTATTCAAGGCACCGTCATCCCTCAGACCCAGGCCTCACCGACAGCGAAACGCCTGTTTGCCCATCAATCTCTCCCCTTGATTGAAATTGTCCGACAGATGAATATTTACAGCAATAACGACATTGCCGAGGCTCTCGCTGGGGTTGTGGGGGGTGGGCCCAGGGTGGCCAAACGGGCCATTGAGTTAGCTAATTTAACCCCGACCGATATTCAACTCATTAACGGCTCTGGCCTGGGGGATGAAAATCGGGTTTCACCGCGGGCGGCCTGTGGAATGTTAGACCGGCTCCAGGCCTGGTTAGTCCCCCAAAACTATAACCTGGCGGATGTATTACCGATGGCAGGCCGGGATAAAGGCACGGTGGAATATCGGCAACTCCCCAAAGCAACCTTGATCAAAACTGGAACTCTCTGGAATGTCAGTGCATTAGTTGGGGTTGTTCCCACTCGTAAATTTGGCCCCGTTTGTTTTGCAATTGTTAATAACTCAACCGTGGATCATGTTTGGAGCTTTCGGGAGCAACAGGATCAGTTTGTCCAGGCCTTGAGTCGTACCTTGGGAACGCCAACCCCCTTACCCCCGCCCTTTCTTAGTAAATCTACTTATCCCAAAATTGGAGACTTAAATCGGAACCTTGACCCTGCCCCCCGCTCCTAAGTTCAACCCGGCCGTGATGGTGGTCGGAACAACGTCCCATGCCGGAAAATCCCTCTTAACGGCGGTGATCTGTCGGCTTTTGGCCCGGCGCGGCTATCGAGTTACCCCATTCAAAGGGCAAAACATGGCTCTGAATGCCTATGTCACCACTGAAGGGGGAGAGATTGGTTACGCGCAAGCCGTCCAGGCCTGGGCCGCCGGAGTTGAACCCCAAGTGGCGATGAATCCGATTTTGCTCAAACCCCAAGGGGACATGACCTCCCAGGTGATTTTGCGGGGCCAGGCTGGGGGAAAAACCGGGGCCGCCGACTACTATCGCGATTATTTTGACCGGGGCTGGGCCGCTATTTGTCAGTCATTGACCGAGTTATCCCAACAGTTTGAGGCGATTGTCTGTGAAGGGGCCGGCAGTCCCGCGGAAATCAATCTCAAGCATCGGGATTTAACCAATATGCGGATCGCGACCCATCTCCAGGCCCGGACAGTGTTAGTTGCCGATATTGATCGAGGAGGGGTCTTTGCCCATATTGTCGGGACGTTGGAACTATTGGAACCAGAGGAGCGGGCCTTAATTAACGGGTTTGTGATCAACAAGTTTCGGGGGCAGCGATCACTCTTACAGTCGGGCTTGGATTGGTTAGAAGCGCGGACTGGGATTCCCGTCTTGGGGGTGATTCCCTATCTTGACACCCAATTACCAGCGGAAGATTCCTTAGATTTATTTGAGCGGCGCACCTCTACAAGCCAGACCGACCTAGAAATTGCCGTGATCCAGTTCCCCCGGATTGCCAACTTTACGGATTTTGACCCCTTCTTAAGTGAACCCACCGTGAAATTGCGCTATATCAAACCAGGAGAACCCTTAGGACAGCCGGATGGGGTGATTTTGCCCGGAAGTAAGACAACGATTTCAGATCTACAAACCCTGATTAAAACCGGGATGGCCACTCAGCTTAAAAACTATGCCGCAGCCGGGGGGACAATTTTCGGAATCTGTGGCGGGATGCAGATCCTAGGGCAAGAAATCTCTGATCCGGAGGGACTAGAGGGAATTACCGGAACCTGGCCAGGCCTGGGCTTATTACCCTTAACTACCATAATTACGCCGGATAAAGTCACCCAACAACGTCAAGCCACGATTCAGTACCCGATCACCTCCCCAATTACGGGCTATGAAATTCACCAAGGGGAAACCGACTTTGATCAGCGGGGGGATAATCAAGACTTGTTCGCCGAACCTGGCCTGGGGATGGTCAACGTTAGCCAAACCCTCTGGGGGACTTACTTACACGGACTGTTTGACAATGGCCAATGGCGGCGGGCCTGGCTCAATCAACTCCGGGCGAAAAAATCCCTGCCCCCCTTAGCCACTGCGATTAGTAATTACGATCAACAACGGGACTTACACCTGAGCCAGATTACGGATTTAATTGCCCCCCACCTTAACTTAGACTTGCTGTTGGCATCGTAAAGAAACCGCCCTAACATTACTCAATCACAAAGAAAGAGTGGCGAGATTGAGGATAGAGTGACCTGCAATCAGAGCCAGAACATCATCGGGGCAGGAGTCAGGGAAATCGGCCTGGGGCAGTCGGGTTTTAAACCCAGTCGGCATACTCTGTTTCATAGAGTGGTTTGATTGTTGCCATGACCATATTCCGGCACGATCCCATTGCCTGCCTAAATCCAGGAGCGAAACCACATCCGCCAACTAAATTCTAGGGGAGTGAGGGGCAAGCCCAAAAAGATCGGCAGCCAAAAGATAAACCCACCGATAACGAGGGCAATGGCCAAAACCGCGACTCCCCGCCAACGAATATCCGATTGGATCCCTGCCTGGGTCAGTAATGCGGCTAGGCCGAGAAAACTAAAAATCGCTGCGGGCAAATAGTGATAAATAAATAAACAGCGACCCACCTGCACCCAAGGTAATAAATTAGCCCCGTAGTTCATCACCACAAACAGAGCCACCGCCGGAGTCAATTGCCGCGTTACCTGATGTTGGGCCGAGCCAGAAAATTGTATGGGCCGAGTTTGATCCCATTGCCATCGCTCCCAGATCCAGACCCCCAGGCCAAGCAGCAAAATTAACACGCTAAGGGTACTGAGCCAAAGCAGGACTGGATTAAATTGGGCATGGACATCATAAACCCAAGCCGTGGCATTCCGGGGGGACATGGGGCCGAATAAGGGCGGATTCCCTAAGTTGGGGGTAAGCTGATCAACTGTTAAGTAAAAATAGCTCATTGGACGCAGACCCAAGGGCCAAGTAAACCAAGCTGAACAATAGGGATGGGCTGTGCTGCTAATACTCTTGTGATAGTTGTAAAGCTGCTGCTGAATTTGGAAAAAGCCAACCCCCGGATTTAAGCGCAAATGGGGCCACCAGAGCAGACTATAGATACCAGCCATGGAGATCGGGAACACCAGGCCCATCTGCCAGAAAGACCAATTACCCCAGGCCTGGAGATGCTGCCCCCAACGTTGACCATAGCCCCAAACCCAGCCGCATATTTTGGCAATGCCCCAGACCCCATAAAGCCCCAAAACATAGCCCAGACCACTCCACTTCACTGCCACACAACAGCCCAAGGCCAACCCCGCCCCCACTAACCCAATCCAGCGTTGCCGCCCCCGTTGCCCACAGGCCCAGAGCCAGAGGATCTGCCCCACCAGGCCAAAAAAGAGCAAATACATATTGATGAGGGCATAGCGAGATTCAACCAACAGCAACCCATCTAAACTGGTCAAGAATGCCGCCAAGAAAATAAATAATGGTTTTCGCCACAAACACGCGGCCAGTCCTGCCACCAATAGGGGAATTAAAGCACCTGTAAAGGCATTCAGCCAGCGATAGCCCCAGGGATCAAAATGGCCCGACAAGTAAATTCCCAAGGCAATCAAATATTTTCCCAAGGGCGGATGGGCATCAAAAAAAGGCAGTCCGGCTAAATAATTCCGGCCAAAGCGGGCAAAGTAAATTTCATCAAAAACCAGCGTATTAAACCGCGTCAGGCCCCAAAAGCGCGTTACTAGGGCAAATAGCCACACCCCCACCAGGCCAAGACCAAGGGGAGATCGTAAAAACATCAGGGGCCTGGGCATAGGGCAGTGCCTTTGAATACTTGACCTGAAAGATTGTACTGTTCAACCTGGTCTTTATACTTCCGAAGTGGATCGTTGAGGTTCTGAACTCTGCGAACGAGCTTTGCTCTACGAATTTTGGACTTCTGAACTGGATCGTTGAAGTTCTAAGCTCAAATGATGAACCTCAAAGCTTGGGAATTTTCCCCCAGAGCTTGAACATTGCATCTCTGACCCTAGACGATTGCTGGCAATGCCCTAAATTTGGAAAAATATTGTCAAATAACTTTGTGACAGTCTTGGCAGTGAATTTAATTGAATATGCAGAATTAGGTTACGAAAAATGGGTAAACGTGTTTACTACAGCAACATTGCTCATATTTATGACCAAACCCGCTGGCTGCCAGAACCCATTGCCGAGGACGTTGCGGATTTTATTCTGACTTTAGTGAACGCAACCCCCGAAACTACCTTTCTTGAGCCGGGTGTAGGTACTGGCTTAAATGTCCTTCCCTTCGTTAAACGTGGCTATTCTGTAACTGGCATTGATGTTTCCCCGGAAATGCTGAACCAGTTTCGTCAAAAGCTGGATCAAATTCCTCCAAATCTGAAACTAATTCTTGGGGATGCTTCACAACTACCCTTTCCAGATCGCAGCTTTGACGTTGTCCTAACTGTTCATATGCTTCACGCTTTCTCCAACTTGGGACTATTTTTAGATGAGATTGATCGTGTCCTGAAACCAAACGGTTTTTATCTTAATGCTCAATGGATTACGCCACCGGCGCGGCTGGAATTTGAACAACATTTGCAAACTATCTTGGCCAAGTATCAAGAACCACAACCCTCGCGACAGCCACCAAGAATCATCAACGAAATTAACGTAGAGGAGTATTTAAGTCTTAAAGGTTATCAGTGTAATTACTTGATCGCCAAGGAATGGAAAGTCCGCAACCAGATTCAGGAATTACTCAGTTTCTACAGGTTACGGGCATACGGATTATGCTGGCTTGTTCCAGAAGAAGCATTTTGGCAAGCAATGGATGAGTTTGAACTATTTTGTCATGACCATTACGGCTCTTTAGAAGTGGATTTATCCTCCCAAGCAAAATTTGAAATCTGGGCATACACTGCAAGCTAAAATTTCACAGCGACAGACAGTTGGTTGGGCTACATTCCTTCTTATCAGCCGCGCCTGCATTTGCTCATCTATTTAAAGCTTGGCAATTTCACCGTTCAGCTTGAACGATATACATCAGATCCGGGGGATTGCACTTCTGAACTTTACGAACGAGCCTGGATTTCGGAATGATGCACCCCAAAGCTATTTGTGAAGTATGGTACAAGACTTATGCATAATGCGCTACTGAAATAGTCCCAAACTCTTGTTCAAGAGTTCTTAAAATAATATCTATGAGATAAGGCTCAGGTTAGAAGCTGCCTTAAAAAGGTATCAATCATTCCGCGTCAATTCCTTCCCACATCTGAGAAAGAGGGATTCTTTGCCCGGTGGTTGCCTGTTGCAAGGCTCGGCGTAAACTGGCTTTGATCGCTTCTACTGATGTATCGTCTGCATCTTGCTCAAGATCTTCTGTCTGCTCAGGATACAAAATAATCACCCGCACAGCCCCTTGAGTCATTACAGGCACAGGTTCATGGAGGGACAAATTCCCTTGCTCATCGACAATACCTGTGACTTCTAAGCCAGTGACTGGGGCTTTGGGGTTACTCTACTTCTGCCGCTCGCTTAAAGGCTTCGTCTAAGACTTCTGAAAGGGTCGGGTGAGTATGGACCATAAAGGCCAATTCCTTAACATTGGTATTTTTCGCAATCGCATTGGCGGCTTCTTGAATCAAATCTGAAGCGTGCAGGCCAAAGATATGGGTGCCTAAAATCTCGCCCGTGTCGGGCCGGAAAATCACCTTAGCAATTCCATCGGTTTCTCCCTCGGCCAGGGCTTTGGAGTTGCCTTTGAAATAGGTGCGAACACTGGAAACTGGAAACCCTTCTGCCTCACCGAGTTTTTTTGCATCCGGTTCAGTTAAGCCGACAAAGCTAATTTCGGGATGGGTAAACGCCGCCGCCGGAATACTGCGATAGTTAACGGTGCGCGACCGGCCGGCAATGTTTTCCACAACGGTAATCCCTTGGGCAGAAGCGGCATGGGCCAACATCATTTTGCCAGTGGCATCCCCAATCGCCCAAAGATTTTTCACAGGTTTGCCATTTTTGAGGACGGCCATCTGATCATTGACTGGGATAAAGCCCCGCTGATCGGTTTCCACTCCCACTGTTTCCAGGCCCAGGTCTTTGGTTGCCGGAATCCGCCCCGTAGCCACTAAACAGGCATCCACTTCTAAAATTTCGGTGACTTCCTTGGTTTTGGGATCCGCTAATTCGATGACAACAGGCGATCCAGGAGTGATTTTCTTGGCAATTTTGCCCGTGTGGGTTTCAATATCGCGGGGAGTAATCAAGACCCGTTGGGCGATTTTGGCAATGTCCGGGTCAAACGTGGGCATCAGTTGATCGAGAGCTTCAATCATCGTCACTTCACAGCCGAGAGCCGTATAAATATCGGAAAACTCCAGGCCAATGTAGCCACTGCCAATAATCGCAATCCAATCGGGGAGCCAATCCAACTGCACGGCCTGGTCACTGGTAAAGACAGTTTTGCCATCCACCTCAATCCCCGGCGGCACCCAGGGAATCGAACCACTGGCAATGATGATGTTTTCAGCGGTGACGGTCTTTTCCCCAGTTGGGGTAGTCACTGTGACCTTTTGATTTCCGGCCACCTTGCCCCGGCCGACGAGAATATCCACCCCCAAGCGTTTGATGCTGTTGGTTAAGTCCCCCCGAATTTTCTGCACCAGATTTTTTGCATGATTCGCAATACCGCCCCGCTCAAAACTCACCTGACCCAGCTGAATCCCCAAAGTTTGCAGGTGATGAGCCTGTTTCAGTTCCCGCACCCGGCCTGAGGCTGCCAACAAGGCCTTTGAGGGAATACAGCCGCGATTGACACAGGTGCCGCCCATATCCGCTGCTTCGATAATGGCCGTCTTTAAGCCACAACTGACCGCATGGAGAGCCGCCCCATGGCCACCGACCCCGGCCCCAATAATGACCAAATCGTAGTCAAAACTCACGCTGCGGACTCCTTCTTCGACAATGACACGATGAAAATTAGGTAATTATCTGGATGGACTTGGGTTGTGGCCACCAGAGCCATTCAAGCTACCAATGTTTCATCCTATCGGATTGCGGGTATTCTGGGCCTGGGTGATGTTGCCAAACAACGGACTCTTCCTCAGCCTGTGCCTCAGATCAACAAAGCGGGGTTCAGCGCAATTCAACCTACAGGCCAGCTAAAGACAAACCCGGCAAGAAATTCCCCAAATATTTCTCCACACCCTTCGGATCTGTGAGGAGCTGATTAGAAATTTGCTGGGCCTGTTCACCGGGGTAGACATCTTCTTGTCCATCAATCACGGCCTGGAGGGTATCTTTAACGACTTCTGTGGGTTCAACCTTGGGATCGGGCCAATCTTTGGCGAGTTCCGTGTTAACAGTTCCCGGCATCACTCCAATCACTAAAGTCCCCTGGGCCATCAATTCTGCCCTAATCCCCTGAGTTAGAGAGAATGCCGCCGCCTTAGATGCACTGTAGGAGCCACTAAAGGGCAAGTTGATTTTCCCAAGCAAGGACAGAATGTTGACAATTGCACCACCCCCTTGTTGTTTCAGGCCTGGGGCAAAGGCCCGACACATGGACAACAGCCCAAAATAGTTGAGTTCCATTTCCTGCCGGGCTGCATCTAAATTAACAGCAGCGATTAAGCCTTGATTCAGGGATGTTCCAGCATTATTAATCAAGATAGTCACATCAGAACATTGTCGGGCAGCAGCGGCGACAGACTCAGGATTGACAATATTTAACTCAACCGGAATGACTCGATGCGGTTCTAAGGAAACTAACGAATTTAGCTTAGAAACATCTCTGGCACAGGCATAAACTTTACCAGCTTCTGACTCCAGTAATTGTTGAACAAAAATCGAACCAATTCCCCCGTTTGCCCCCGTAACGAGTGCTACTGAACCTTTAATATTCATACTTTTCCCGGTTGTTATTGACCAGATTCAGCATAGTGATAAAGTTATAATTAGTCAAATCAATATTAAAAATACTAATTATCAATGAAATCAATAAAACTGGCAAACATTGACTTAAATTTACTGATTGCCTTTGAAGCCTTGTATCACGAGCAAAGTGTGACTCTGGCAGCGCAACGGCTCAATGTGGGGCAGCCAGCCATGAGTTCTGCGTTAGGGCGACTCCGGTTAATTTTTGAAGATGAATTATTTATACGGATTGGCCGACAGATGCGTCCCACGGCTACAGCCCAGGCCATTGCGCCAAAGTTAATCAATGCCTTGGAGATGATTCGAGAGGCCTTACAGGAACAACAATTATTTGATCCGGCTACAGATCAACGAGCCTTTACGATTGCCGCACCGGACTATCTCTCAAACTTGATTGTGCCCAAAATCCTAGACGTTCTCACCCTGAAAGCCCCAAACATTGACCTACGCCTAATAACGGTACAAAAAGAATCGTGTTTCAATTTGTTGGCGGAGGGAGTTGTGGACTGTGTTCTGGGAACGTTTGAGGATGTACCCAATCATTTTTTTCAGGAATCGTTGTTTTTCGAGGGGTTCATGGGTATTTGCCAGGCCAACCATCCTGCCATTGATTGCATGGACTTAGCGCATTTTGTCCAATTTCCCCATGCGTTATTTACCCTGCGCCGTGATGCCACCGGAGCGATTGACCAGGCCTTGGCTGAATATGGCTTAAGGCGACGAATTTTGTTAACCACTCCCTATTGGTTTATTTTGCCGGCTGTGATTGCGACATCGGATATTTTGACAGCCGTACCCACCTGTTTTAGCCGTCATTTGCTGGATAATTATGCCTTGGCTTCATTTGAAATTCCCCTTGATCTTCCGTCTTGGTCAGTTTCAATGGTTTGGCATCAACTCCAGGATCAAGATGTTGCAAGTCATTGGTTGCGGCAAGTGATCCAACGGGTTTGTCGGGAAAATTTTATCAACATTTCCTAAATTTAAAATGTATAAGTTTTAGATAAAAAAGAATCAAAACAATTATAGTTATTTCTGCTGAAACTGAGATATTCAAAAGTCCTACTTATAAAGGTTTCATACTCCTAAGTGACATGACTACACCTCAGAAAATGATGGATGTTAGTCTCTATAGCCTCATTTTGGATCAGACTTTTGGTGAGAGCAATCTGGGGATATTTAATTAAATATTAATCTATGTTTTGTATTGAGATTAGTGACTAGTTGAAGAACACGGAACTCTATCCACAAATTCAATTCAAAAAGATTAGCAGTAGCAACGTGAGTATCCTGATTTAGGGACTGATGGTTAATCGAGATTGAGGGAGGATGGACGCAATTTATGGCGAAGTTGTAGTATCTTGGAATTAGTTATCTGCCCTAAGTGGCTAAACCTATTCAGGTAATTAGGAGTTCGGTTCACTATGTCCCCCATCCAGGCCCCTACCCTCGACTACACCAGTGAGACCTATAAGGATGCTTACAGCCGGATCAATGGGATTGTGATTGAGGGAGAAAAAGAGGCTCACGAAAACTATATTTCCCTGACTAAGCTGATCCCTGACTATGAAGAGGATTTACTCCGCCTCTCCAAAATGGAAGCCCGCCATAAAAAAGGGTTTGAAGCCTGTGGACGGAATTTAGCCGTTTCCCCGGATTTGGATTTTGCTGAAAGGTTTTTTGCGGATCTCCATAATAATTTTCAAGTCGCGGCGGCTGAGGGAAAAATTGCCACCTGTTTGGTAATCCAGGCCCTGATCATTGAATGTTTTGCGATTGCTGCTTACAACATTTATATTCCGATGGCCGATGATTTTGCTCGGAAAATTACTGAGGGTGTGGTTAAAGACGAATATTCCCACTTGAATTTTGGCGAGGTTTGGCTCCAAGAGAATTTTGAAGCGGTGAAAGCTGAGGTGGAGACGGCCAACAAGGAAAACTTACCCCTCGTCTGGCGGATGTTGAATCAGGTGGAGAAGGATGCCAAGGTTTTAGGGATGGATAAAGATGCCTTGGTTGAAGATTTTATGATTCAGTACAGTGGGGCACTCGAAAATATTGGCTTTACCACTCGAGAAATTATGAAAATGTCTATGCATGGCCTGGTGGCGGCTTAGGGTAGATTGAGTTCTAAGTTACACAACTCATTTTTGTAAGACCTAGGGGTTTGTTAGCGCATCGGGGCCTGGTGAGTATAATCAGGTTATTCAGCCCATGCAGCTAGTTTCAGCCTCTAGGTCAGTTTTATGATTGCCCAATCTAGCTCCACCTATGTCAGTACGGAAGAGTATTTAGAATTAGAGCAAAATAGTCCAGAAAAGCATGAGTACATTGATGGCCTGGTTTATGCAATGGCTGGGACAACGGATACCCATAACATCATTGTTGGTAATCTTTATTTACTAATTCGGAATCACTTGCGTGGAAGCAATTGCCGGGTATATTTCTCGGATTTGAAGGTGCGCCTAGAAAAAAGAAATTGTTTTTACTATCCTGACTTGCTGGTAACCTGCACTGAACAAGATTTAGAAACAAGTACTTATAAACGATTTCCAAAGCTCATCATTGAAGTTTTATCCGACTCAACTGAGGCTTTTGATCGGGGTAATAAGTTCACTGACTATCAAACTTTAGATAGCTTGGAAGAATATGTTTTAATCAATACAACCCGGCCGCGTTTGGACTCCTTTCAGCGTGATCAGCTAGGAAAATGGAGCTATCAATCCTATGGCGATGAGATATTTGATCTGAATAGCATTAATTTTACTTGGGAGATCAAACAACTATATTTAGATACATAAATTCAGTTCTCAGTATTCATAGAAATAACCATGATTGCCCAGTCCAAACCTAATAACTTAAGTCCTGAAGAGTATTTACTGTTTGAAGAGTCCAGTCAAGAAAAACATGAGTACATTAATGGGCAAGTCTATGCAATGGCCGGGGCTAACAGTAACCATGTCACAATCTGTATCAACTTAGTCACGATGCTACGGGATCATGTGCGGGGCCTGGGCTGTCAGATTTTTATGAGTGATATGAAAGTTAGGATTGAAGAGAAAAACTGTTACTACTATCCAGACATATTCGTAACTTGCAATAACCAAGATCGAGACAATAATACTTATAAGCAGTTTCCAAAGCTCATTATTGAAGTTTTATCCGACTCAACTGAAGCTTTTGACCGTGGAAATAAGTTTTATGATTACTCAACCCTAGAAAGTCTAGAAGAATATATATTAATTAATAGCAACAAACAGCAATTAGACTGTTTCCGTAAAGTAAAAGATCATAGGTGGGAAATTTACTTCTACCGTGATAATGACTTTAGAATAGATTCAATTAATTTCACGAGCAACATTATGAAAATCTATGAGGATACAGAATTACTCTTTTAATAACCTGCAATTAGACAACAAAAAATAAGTTAATCAAAAACAATAATTTGTCCACAATTTTTCAATGCATTTACGATGTTTCGACTTTGTTTGTTGGCAAAATCTTGAATATCTGTGTAGGGGCGTTTATCAATTATTTTACGAGCACTTGTATTTTTAATACCTTTGATTTTCATCAGATCTTCAAGTGATACTGAATTGATTTTGATTGTTGTTGAAACAGGATTAATAATTTTCAATATCCTATCAATAGTATCTAACCGCTTTTTTTGCAACAAATATAATTTATTCTCTTGTTCCTGTAGTGTTTTCAATGATTCTTCAAGATTATATAAATCTATTGGAGACATTAACTGACAAATTTCTTGTTTTGCTATTTCTACTTCATCATCTGTTAATTTAAGAACCCAGGCCGATAGCTTCTCAAGTTTGATAGATTTAGCAGCATAGAAAACATCAGCACCATGTAAAATTTCATAAAAAGTATCGTCCTCTTTATGAACACGTCTAACAATCAATGGTGAAATATTTCCATGAAATCTAACTAAACTATTACGAATCAACTCAATCTTTTTATCATCAAGACTCAGTGAAGATTTCGGTTCAATTATAGATTCGGTATAAATTTCACCATGAATCAACTCACGTGGCTTTAAGTGGCGATAAATTTGTTCATTTTGATCAAGATAATCAGACATTTTTAGTATTCTGTATTTTTTGATTTTGTTCAATTATATTAAGAGCTAAATTGTTATAACTCTCTATGACTCTATCTGCGGCTTCTTTGCCTGAGCTAGTTAAGCTATTATAGAAGATTTCCGATTGAATTGGACATTTATTTTCTGTTGCCTTTGAAACTACGAGTAATTGAGGAGTCCATGCTTTTTCTGGGAGTATCTCAACTCTTTGTTGAATCCTATTTAAGAGTTTGAAGATATTAGCTTTCATTTCAAAATTATTATTACTGTTATTTTGAACATAGCGGCTAACAGAAATTCCAAGAACGTGAATTGGACGATCAATAACATCAGCAATAATGAAAGTTCGATTCAACACATACTCTAATGCTCGTACAGGATAAGGGGCTAATTCAGTAGGAATTAATACTGCTGATGATGCGAATAAAGCGATAGTATTTACTTTACTGAATGATGGAGGCGGATCAATTAAGATGAAATCATAGTTATGTTTTTTGAGTTTTTTATATAGAACCTGATCACTATCAAAAAGTTTGATCAAGTCAGGCTCCATATCTGCCAACCGAATATGTGAAGGGACAATATCTAATTTAAGATTTTTCCAGGCCTTCTTATAAATAACCTGATCTAAAGTCGTGTCTTTCTCAAGTAAGAGATGCGTAATATCTTTTCTTCCTTGGTCTTCAACGTCCTTGAGAGGATCAATCCCAAGTCCAATACTTAAATTTGCTTGGGCATCAACATCTATTAACAAAACTTTTTTACCCATTTGAGCTAGAGCAGCACCCAAATTGATGGTCATTGTGGTTTTGCCAACGCCACCTTTGTTATTGAAGACTGTAATAATCATGGGCTTTGTTTGAGGAATTTCAGGAAACTGATCCCTAAATGTAGGATAAACCCTATTCACTACCTTACTAAATTGAGCATAGGTTTGTTGTTGTCTTTGATACAAGTGATGAATAAAGCCAAGGGCTGCTTTGTGGTGAAGGAGGGTTGATAATTTGTTAATTTTTGTAAAATCATCTGACTCTCGTAACTCTTGAACTAATTGAGGGTGTTGGTTTGCAAACGGATTAAAATAAAAAAGATGGAGTTGTTTGCCATTCGTGAGCAGGCCAAAGAGTCCTTTTGTTTGTTGTAAGTAGGTTTTGAGTTGTTGGCTTTTGTGTTTCAAATTCACCTTAGGGGCTTTAACTTCGATGACTAAAAACGGGAAATGAGGAATTTGGGCATCGTGGGGTTTAACAATGAAATCGGGTTTGATTCTCGCGACTGTGGGCTGGGCCTGCCAATCTTTTTCGGTGTAGCCCAATCGGTTCAAAAATGGAATGATTATTTTCTGTTCGACATCTGCTTCCGTTTCACAGGCATCAATTTTAGAAAATATAGCTTCATAGTCTTTCTGTTCCATAACTTATCTTCCTGATGCCCCATCTCCAGATAAGAGAATTTGATATAAATCTGTGCGCCGATCTCGGAAAAAGCCAAAGGCTGCCCTTGTTGTTTGAATTTGCTCTAAATCAAATGTAGCCGTAATAATTCCTGACTGATGGCGATCCAATTCTGCAACTTTATCGCCCCGAATATCGGCAATAAATGAACTGCCATAAAACACCTGGCCACCTTCATTGCCAATTCGATTTGCCGCCACCACCGGGATAATATTTGCTACAGCATGGCCAATCATCACCCGCTGCCAAGGGTCTTTCGTGTCCAGGCCTGGATCGTGGGGTTCACTGCCAATCGCTGTGGGATAGAGCAAGACATCCGCCCCCAATAACGTCATTGCCCGCGCGCATTCAGGAAACCACTGATCCCAACAAATCCCCACCCCAATCACGCCATATTTGGTTTGCCATACCTTAAAGCCTGTATCTCCCGGCCGGAAGTAAAACTTTTCCTCATAGCCCGGCCCGTCAGGAATATGACTTTTACGATAGACTCCCAAAACTTGGCCATCGGCATCAATGATCACGACACTGTTGTAATAGGCGGGGCCTGCTTTTTCAAATAAGGAAACCGGAATGACCACATTAAGTTCTGCGGCAAGGGTCTGGAAATGGCAAACAGTTGGATGGTTATCTAAGGGGCGGGCCTGGGCAAAGAATTCCTCCTTCTCCTCACGACAAAAGTAATGACCTTCTAGGAGTTCTGAGGGTAGGATAATTTGCGCGCCCTTTGCCTTGGCCTGGTGAATATAATCCGTAATGGTTTTTAGGTTTTCATCCCGGCTAGGACTAAAGGCCATCTGAATTGCTGCAACGGTGATGTGTTTCATGGGTCTCGTCTTAATTCAAGGTTTAGATTAAAGCTGTTGTTGAGTAATGCAGTGAAAAGCTCCCCCCCCGAAAAGAATATGTTTGGCACTCAGTCCGATAGTCTGGCGATTGGGAAAGAGTTGGGCAATGGCGTTAACGGCGGGCTGATCAAACTCACTGCCATAGGTGGGGACAATCACGGTTTGATTGGCAATGTAAAAGTTGACATAACTGGCAGGCATCACAGTTCCCTCTGCATCTAAAACCAGGCCGGGAGAAGGAATCTTCACAACCTCTAGGGGACGACCTTGGGCAGTGGTGAATGTGACTAAATCCTCGGCAATTTGTTTTAGCGTTGCAGCATTTACATCTTCCTCCGTCAAACTTTCCATACAGACTACAACCCCAGGCCGAACAAAGCGCACCAAGGTATCAATATGCCCATCGGTATGATCATTTTCCAGGCCTTGATCCAGCCATAGCACCTGTTGATAACCCAAGACTGCCTTCAGAGATGCTGTAATTTCAGATGGGGTCAGGTGAGGATTTCGATTGGGATTGAGTAAACATTGCCGCGTCGTTAAACAAGTACCTTGACCATCGGTTTCAATTGCGCCCCCTTCTAAAACAAAGGGAAAGGAATATTGAGGTAAATCCACGGCCTGGGCGATGTTTTCAGCGACTTGAGCATCTCCAGGTAAGGCATACTTTTCCCCCCAGCCATTAAACCGAAACCGAACGGTAGCTGTTTTTCCATCTGGATTGACTAAGAAAATTGGCCCCGTATCCCGTAACCAAATATCACCGAAAGGAATTTGATAAAACTCTGGCTCTAATCCTGTCAGCAATTCCCGTGCCTTTAGTTCTCCGGCTGCATCTAAGACCAGAATTTTTAAGCGTTCTCCTTGGAGCTTACCGGTGATGGGATCAGGAAATGCGATGGCCTGGCAGAGGGCGGCAAATTCCGCTTGCACCAATGGTAAATTCTGGCCCCATAGCTCCTCATGACTGGGAAAGGCTAACCAACAGGCCTGGTGAAATTGCCACTCTGCCGGATGATAAAAGCCTGGGGCTGGGGGAACCATAATCACTCTCGGGCCTGGGGCGAAAATACGCTTAAATTGTACCGAGTCCGGGCCTGGGGATTCCTATAGTCCACCATATTCTTCCAAAAACGGAGAAGATTGATCAAGGCTCCTCGAGTTTGGGGGGAGGGTTCGAGGGTATACCGTAACTGGACAACAGCAAATTGACTTTGGAGATCAGCTCGATAAGCCGCTCGTCCTCTTGCCTCCACCGCTCGTCTGCGATCCTCATTTGCTCGTCTTCTTTCTGCATCCGCAAGATTTCGTTCTGGATCTGCTCTCTGTCTTTCCTCGTCTGCTCGGCGATCTCTTTAGTCTTTCGCGCGCGCTTGCTTCAATCCCACGATATCGGCTTCAATGTCCAGTGTTCCACTCAAGGCCCAGATTAACTACCAAAGCCAATGTGGCCACCATGAAGGTTGCAAAACTCCACTGGAGGTAGGTAAAGGGGAAGAGTGGGAGGGGGATGGTTCGGAGTTTCCATAAAATCTGAAGAGGCCGCAAGGGCAAAGAGAAATGTCCTTAAGGAGCGGGGTAACCGGCCAAGTAACGTCACCATTTTTGTAGTCTAGCCATAATTTCTAGGGAATTAGGGTGTCATGATCTAGGCTAGAGGTAGTAATAAGTTGGCTGCTATGGAACTCAATGTCCAAATTCTCCGCCAGGCCCCGGATGCGGCTCCCTATTCCCAGACCTTTCGCCTTGATATTTCCCCCGGAGCTACGGTTCTCGACTGTCTGAATCAAATTAAATGGTCACAGGACGGGACTCTAGCCTTTCGCAAAAATTGCCGTAATACGATCTGTGGTAGTTGTGGAATGCGGATCAATGGCCGGGCTGCCTTGGCCTGTCAAAACAGTGTTGCCAATGAACTGAAGCGGTCTCTACAGCCCCAGACGATCACCATTGCCCCCTTGGGAAACTTACCGGTAGTCCGCGACCTCATTGTGGATATGCAACCCTTTTGGCAAAACCTAGATGATGTTAATCCCTACGTCAGTACGGCGGCCCGCAGCTTAGGAGAGGGGGAATTTCGCCAAACCCCAGGCCAACGGGCCAAACTCAATGAGATGGGCAACTGTATTATGTGCGGGGCCTGTTACTCGGACTGCAATGGCAAAGAGGTCAATCCTGAATTTGTCGGCCCCCATGCCTTAGCTAAGGCCTATCGGATGTTGGCGGATAATCGGGATCAGGCTACGGATCAACGCCTAGAGGAATATAACTCGACTGCCGGAGTGTGGGGCTGTACCCGGTGTTTTAATTGCAATACAGTTTGTCCGATGGATGTGGCACCGTTGGATCAAATTAGCAAGATTAAGGGGGAAATTCTGACGCAAGCCCAGGGATTACCGGCCCCGCGTCCGATTCGTCATCGCCAAGTTTTAGTGGATTTAGTCAAACGCGGCGGTTGGGTTGATGAACGTAAATTTGGCCTGGAGGTGGTCGGTAATAAATTTCGGGATCTGCGGGGGTTGCTGAGTTTGCTGCCCTTGGGTTGGCGGATGGTGCAGCGGGGGAAATTCCCGATGAGTTTTGAAAAATCAGCCGGACAGGCCCAGGTGCAAGGGTTAATTGAGTCTGTGCAATCCTTAGAAAAGAGCCAAGCCCATCAAGGAGTTCGTTCCCATGAGTGAGCCAAATTCCCCGGAGACAGCCCCCAAACCCAGTTTTGGTTGGAGCTATTACGCTGAACTGATTAATGGTCGCTTTGCCATGATTGGCTTTGTGGCTCTGTTGGTTTTAGAACTGGTCACTGGTACGGATTTTTTTAGTTGGATCGGCCTTCGCTAAGTCCCTATGGCCAGTATCACCCTCCACAATGTCAGCCGCCGCTTTCAGGATTCCCATTTAGGGCCCGAGGCCAGTGGCGGCATTGAACCCCTGAGCTTAGAAATTCCCGATGGTGAATTTTGGGTATTGGTTGGCCCCTCTGGCTGCGGGAAGTCCACGATTTTGAGATTGATTGCTGGCCTGGAAACCCCAACCACTGGGGAAATTTATATTGGCTCCCGTTTAGTTAATCAACTGCCGGCCCAGGCCCGCGATGTGGCGATGGTCTTCCAAAACTATGCCCTCTATCCCCATTTGACGGTGGCGGAAAATATTGGCTTTGGCTTGAAAATGCGGAAAACAGACCCCAGCAAAATCCAAGCTCAGGTGCAACGGATTGCCCAAATGTTAGCAATTAGCCACCTGCTGGCCCGCAAACCGAAGCAACTTTCTGGGGGACAACAACAACGGGTCGCCCTCGGCCGGGCCATTGCCCGCGAACCCCAAGTCTTTCTGCTGGATGAACCCCTCTCAAATTTAGATGCTCAACTCCGAGACGATACCCGAGCCGAACTCAAACAACTCCATCAAACCATTGGCGTAACCACCCTCTATGTCACCCATGACCAAATTGAGGCGATGACCTTAGCGGATCGGATTGTCGTCCTCAATCGGGGTCAGGTACAGCAAATTGGTACACCAGCAGAAATTTATCAAGCTCCCGCTAATCGGATGGTGGCCAGCTTTATGGGGCAACCGGCCATGAATCTTTGGCCTGGAGTCTATGAGGATGGGCAGGTGCAGTTTGGCGAGCAGGGTATTCCTTGTCCTGGGGCCTTAAAACCGAGATTGCGGGCGGGGATCGGGTTGGAGTTGGGGATTCGCCCAGAACATTTACAGGTAGAACCAACAGCGGCCGAGATGACCCTTAAAGCCCAGGTAATCCTCGTAGAACCGATGGGGCGAGAAGTCTGGTTGCATTGTCAACTCCCCGGCCTGGTGGCTCATCCCCTCTTAGTCATCGCCCCCACAGATCATCAGCCAACCTTAGGGGAATGGTTAAAACTAGGCTTTAGCAGTGAGTATCTCTATCTATTTGAGCAAGCCACGGGTCAGACCTTGCTATAGAGCCTCAGCCCAGGCCAGGTAAGGTAATTTCGCCGCCACTGCTTTGATTTGTTCCCCTTGGGCGACTAACTGACCACAGGCATCCCATTGGCCGGAACGAAACATTTGCCGGATCCCTTCTCCCATGACCACGCTAATTTGGGACTGGCCAAAGGTGACTAGCATTGCTTCTAAATCGAGAGCGAGGGCTAAATTGGGGTCTGTTTCGATTGCAGTTTGAAGTTGGCTAATCGCTCCCGCAGTTGCTGTGACACAGGGAACTCCCAAAGAGACACAATTCCCCAAAAATATCTCGGCAAAGCTTTCCCCCACTACGGCTTGGATGCCCCACTTCAAGAGGGCCTGGGGAGCATGTTCACGGCTGGAGCCACACCCAAAATTGGCATTGGTGACGAGAATATTGGCCCCCTGAAATTGGGGTTGGTCAAAGGGGTGCTGTCCCTGGGCCTGGAGACGATCATCCGCAAAAACCTGGGCTCCCAGGCCATCAAAGGTTACACAGCGCAAAAACCGAGCCGGGATAATCCGGTCTGTGTCAATATCATTGCCCCGTAAGACAATACCCCGCCCTTGAACCCTATTAACTTGCTGCATCGCGCCTTGTATTGAACGAATTTCTGTGTCTATCATAACTTGCCTAATCCTAGGGGGGAAATTTAACTATTTCTTCCAATTCCAGCTAGGATACATTTAGCTTCTTGGTCAATTTGTTAAGCCTGTTTGCTCTTGGGCCGCTTCTATCTGGAATCTGATGGGGAACTTTCTAAGAGGGCTGATTGTCTGAGAGGCCTGGTGTGAACACGTCTTTCCTCACATCTCTAGTCACCTAGGTGTATTTTCGTCTTGAGTAGGTATCTTATGGCCGTACAAACCCGCATTTTTCCGTTAGCTCTAGCCGTAGGATGTTTGGCTACGGTGGCCGTGCCGGTCGTGGTGTATGCCCAATCGAATCCTGGGTTTACCTTTAATTGGGGAGACGGCCCTTCCGGCAAACAACAACTCCGCTACTACTTGGAATATGGTACACCCGGCTTTATGAACGACCGTTATTGGTTGCGATTGGGCAAGCAAAATGTGGCCATTAACCGGATCAATATCACCTATCCCGATTATTTTGATGGCCACTTTAATGCCAAAAGTATTGAGCTACGCACCGGGGGAACTTCCAATAACAGCTTGTTTAGTTTACGTCGGGATCCCGGTGAGGTAATGCCCTTAGCCGAAGCAACCGTGGATCAAGATAATCGAGTTATTGACATTATTCCTGCAGAACCCATTCCGGCTGGTAAAGATGTCCAAGTCGTGATTTCCAATGTGCGTAATCCGCAAGTAGGTGGAATGTACTACTTCAATGCCCGGATTGGCTCCCCTGGAGATATCCCCCTGATGCGCTACATCGGGACTTGGATTTTAAGTATTGCCCGTAACTAGACGGCCCTTTCCCCCCCTTGGGTGGGGTCAGGATTCATAGGGTTCAATTGACAAACTGATCTAGACGATTCTCGCGGCTAATTCATTCTCCATTAAGGTACTAAGGCAGGTTGTCCTTCCTCTGGAAATGTCCTTGTCCTGAAAGTCGGAGCTAAGGTTATTGTTTGATTTACTAAATAATTCCCCAACCATGACCCCCAAAGTTTCCCCTGGGTTCGCCCGTTTTTTGTATTGGGCCGTTGGGGATGGTTTACTTCGTAACTATTTCCGTCAGATTGAGGTGACGGGTCAAGACTATGTTCCCCTCACTGGCCCAGTCATTATTGCCCCGACCCATCGCTCTCGCTGGGATGGGTTGCTGATTCCCTATGTCATGGGTCGGCCGGCAACTGGACGGGATTTATTTTTCATGGTTTCCCATAATGAGATGTTGGGGCTACAGGGATTGATTATTCGCCATTTCGGGGGATTTCCGGTTAACACCACCCGGCCTGGGGTTGTTTCCTTTCGCACCGCCGTCGATCTTCTCCGCCACGGCCAAGCCCTCGTCCTATTCCCAGAAGGTAATATTTTTCGCAACCAAAAGCTGACGGAAATTCGCCCCGGCCTGGCCCGGATTGCTCTCCAAGCTGCCACTATCCGCCCAAAGCCCGATGTTAAAATTCTCCCCGTCGCGATCCAATACGCCCCTGCAATCCCCCAATGGCGCGCCAGCGTTACAATTCGGATTGGCCAACCCCTTTCAGTGGCAACCTATCCTTGGCAAAATTCCAAACAAGCTGCGACTGCCCTCACCCAAGACTTGACCCAGGCCCTTGTTGATCTAGAGTCTCCAGAAAAAGCCCTTTGCTCAACCGCTCCCACTGTTTAGACTCACCAGGCAAAATAGCCAAATCATTAGGATAGAATGTTAAGGAAGATTTAATTCTCTTTCATAAATCTTTATATCTTTTCTATGGATTGTATTATCAATCGCCGGGCTGAGTTTTCCGCCAGCCATCGCTATTGGCTACCAGAACTGTCTGAGGCGGAGAATATTGCTAATTTTGGGGCTTGTGGTAATTTTCCTGGCCATGGCCATAACTATGAGCTTTATGTTTCCATGGCTGGCCCGTTGGATGAGTACGGCATGGTTTTGAATCTCTCTGACGTGAAGCATATTATCCGCCAAGAAGTGATTGAGCCGTTAAATTTTTCCTTTCTCAACCAGGCCTGGCCGGAGTTTGAACAAACCCTACCCACGACAGAATTTATTGCCTACGCCATTTGGCAGCGACTCTCTCCCCATCTCCCCCTTGTGAATATTCAACTGTCCGAACATCCCCGGCTTTGGGCCGATTACCAAGGAAATGCTATGGAAGCCTATTTATCTGTCAGTACCCACTTCAGTGCTGCCCACCGTCTTGCTCTCGATGACCTGAGCTTAGAAGACAATACAAAAATCTACGGCAAATGCGCCCGCCCCCATGGCCATGGCCATAACTATCATCTCGAAGTGACCATCAAAGGGGAAATTAACCCGCGCACGGGGATGATTGTGGATCTGGTGGCCCTGGAATCTTTGATTAAAGACCAGATTATTGAACCCTTTGATCACACCTTCTTAAATAAGGACATTGCCTACTTTGCTCAGGTTGTTCCGACCGCCGAAAATATTGCCATTCACATTCGCGACCTTTTACAAGAACCAGTCCGGGGCCTGGGGGCGCAACTCCACAAAATTAAGCTGATTGAGAGTCCCAACAATTCCTGTGAAGTTTTCTGTAGTTCCACTGCCCCAGCGTTAGAGCGACTTTCGGGAACCACTGCCCAACTTGTAAATGTCTAAGCTGGCTTGAACTCTAGCATCATTGTTGCTTATCTTGACGTTTCCATTATGCCTAATCTGTCTGTGCCTTGGGTCTTAGCGGTATCGCTGTTACTGGCCAGTTTCTTAATTTACTTTCCCTATGCCCTTGTTGCCTATGGTCGCTTCCAGGCCGGGTTTGATATTGCGGCCCCGCGGGCGTTGTTCGATAAATTATCCCCAATGGCTCAACGGGCGGCCTGGGCCCATCAAAACTCTTTTGAAACCTTTAGTCCCTTTGCCGCTGCCGTTCTAGTGGCCTTGGTGGCTGGGGTGACGAGTACCACTGCTGAAATTGCGGCCATAGCCTTTGTTATCAGTCGCTTTTTCTACTCTATTTGCTATATCGCCAATATTCCTCTGGGGCGTTCTCTAATGTTTGGGGTAGGAACCGCGGCGACAATCACGATCTTTCTAGAAGCAATTAACAAATTTTCTCCAGCTTAGATGCAGCCCCCAGAGGTGGGAATTTGCTACCTTACGAGTAGAAAATGTGCCCTCCCTACCCATGCTCACTCATAACCCTGATTTACTAATTCCGCCAACCGTTCAGACTGTCGCTGAGTTAACGGACTATATCCGGGGAATTCTCGAGCAGGATCCAGAACTGATTCAAATCTGTGTGACGGGGGAGGTTTCCAGTGTAAATCCCTACCCTAGCGGCTTGTTCTTTACCCTCAGTGATCCCACAACTCAAGCCACAATCCAATGTGTGGTCTGGCCGTCTTCTCTGCGCAAATTAGTCACAACGCCTTCATCAGGTGAGCAAATTATTATTATTGGTCGGATCCAGGTCTATGGGGCTCGTGGTATCTATCGCCTCACGGCCTGGCAGGTATTACCGGCTGGGGAAGGCTTACAAGCCTTGAGGCTGAAGCAATTGAAAGATCGCCTCGCGGTTGCCGGATGCTTTGATCCAGAACGCAAACGCCCCCTCCCTAACCATCCTCAAGTCATTGCTGTTGTCACCTCTATGCGGGCCGCGGCCTGGGGAGATATTCAACGCACCCTCAAAAATCGTTATCCCGGCCTGAAGGTACTCCTGTCGCCCGCTTTAGTGCAGGGGGAACTCGCTCCAGACTCGATTGTTGCTGCTCTTCAGCGGATACAGGCCGATGGCCGGGCGGAGGTGATTATTTTGTCCCGAGGGGGGGGAGCCAAGGAAGACTTAGGGTGTTTTAATGATGAGCGGGTTGTGCAGGCCATTGCTCAATGCCAAATACCGATTATTGCTGGGATTGGCCACCAACGGGATGAGACCCTCGCAGATTTAGCTGCCGACATTTGCGCCCATACCCCCACTGCTGCGGCCCAATTAGCTGTTCCTAGTTTGGCTGACCTTGATCAAGAGCATCAGCAACGGGTGGCTAGACTCCAGGCTGCGCTCCAGACCCAGTGGCAAACCACCCACAGGATTTGGCAACGGCAACAGCAACGGCTTAAACGGGTTGGCATTCAGCAAACGCTGCACTGGGAACACCAACAACTTCAGCGTCTCAAAACCCAACTTCAGCAGGCAGCCTTTGGTCAATGGCAAAGGGAATCTCATCACCATCAACTCTTAAGGGAACGGTTGCAGGGCCTAGACCCCCAGGCCATTTTGAATCGGGGTTATGCGATTGCCTGTCAAGCATCAGGCCGTGTCATCAGCCAGGCCAGTGACCTCAAATCTGGGGAGCTTTTGACCCTCCACTTAGCTCAAGGACAGGTTAAAGTTCGAGTCGAAAAGATTACACCCCCAGCTATGGCATGACCAACCCTTTAGTGGCTAACCAGTCCGGATTAAATAACCGAGATTGATAACGGGAGCCACTGTCACATAAAACCGTCACAATGGTATGACCGGGACCCAATTTTTCCGCCAACGCCACAGCGGCCCCAACGTTAATCCCCACTGACCCCCCCATAAACAGGCCATCTTGGCGTAACAGTTGATAGACCAGATCCACGGCTACTTGATCCGTGACCCGAATTGCCTCATCAATGGGGACATTTTCCATATTGGCTGTGACGCGACTATTGCCAATCCCCTCGGTGATGGAATTACCCTCCAGTTTGATTGACCCGGTTTTGGCGTAGCTGTAAAGACCGCTGCCATAGGGATCGGCCAAAACCGCTTGAATGGCTGGATTTTTTTCCTTCAAGTACAGAGCTACCCCGGCATAGGTTCCCCCGGTTCCCGTCGCCGCCACCCAGGCATCAATTTTCCCCTCTGTCTGCTGCCAAATTTCTGGGCCAGTGGTGGCATAGTGGGCCTGGCGATTGGCTAAGTTATCAAACTGATTGGCCCAAATGGCATTGTCTAATTCCGCAGCCACTCGGCCTGAGAGCTTAACGTAATTATTGGGGTCTTTATAGGGAACGGCCGGGACGGTGCGAACTTCAGCCCCGAGGGTGCGGAGGGTGTCAATTTTTTCCTGAGATTGGGTATCGGGAATGATGATCAAACATTTATAGCCTTTAGCATTACAAATATGGGCCAGGCCAATCCCCGTATTTCCGGCCGTCCCTTCGACAACCGTTCCCCCCGGTTTCAGTAACCCTTTGGCTTCCGCATCTTCAACAATGAACAAGGCGGCCCGATCCTTAACCGACCCCCCTGGATTGAGAAACTCAGCCTTGCCCAAGATTTCGCAGCCGGTGGCCTCGCTAACACTATTGAGACGAATCAGAGGGGTGTTACCGATGGTTTCGACAAAGCCGCGTTTGATATCCATGGGTTTTCAGGCTAACTACATTACTGCTGTTCCTATTGTTAACGATTAGGGGAAAATTAGGCCCACCCGTCAAAATCCGGTAAACTAGCAGGCAGTTTCTGATCTGGGAAATTAATTAAGGCCGCCCATGAGTCAAAGAGCTTGGCTAGAGTTTGTGAAGTCTGTCAGTAAACAAGGACTCAATATCAGTCCATCCATTCTGACGATTGGGCGGGCGGCGGATAACGACTTAGTCCTCAATGATATTGCGGTCTCTCGCTACCATGCTCGGATTGAACGGGTAGAGGTGGGTTATGTTTTGGTTGATGTTGGCAGTAAGGCAGGGACGCGCCTGAACGATGCCAAGTTACAGTCAAATACACCCCACCCCCTAACTGACGGAGATTTGATTACTTTCGGTAATTCAGCATTGCGTTTTCGTTTGCGTTGGCAACACCAAGATGAGGGACAAACAACCACTCAGTCGGATGAATTATTTCAACGCAATGGTCAAGTGCCAGTCCTAGAGGTGAATACCCGGAAGTGGTCGCAAAATTGGGGGATGATGGATGCCGTTTGCCTTTTGGGATCTCACCCGGCCTGTGATATTGCGGTGGAGGGAGTGGATATTGCTCCTTGTCATTTACGGATCAGAGATTGTGGTCATTACCTCGCGATTACAGATCTAACGGAGCTACTGTCAACCTCTGAAACTCTGCTTCAGATTGGCGATGAATATGAACTTGCAGATAAAACGACTGTCATGTACATGGGTTTAGAGTATCCCCAACACATTGATCGTCAGCCCCGTCAATTAGTCTTTCTACCGCCAACCGAGATTAATCCTGATGTTAAAGCCACCCTCCTCACCCCCAATCCCCAGGCCGTGGCAACTGCAACTGTGCCGATTAAAACCCTGTCATTAGTTGGGAAGGTTGAATTTACAATCGGGCGTGATCCAGCCAATCATTTACAAATCAGTCACCCGACCGTTTCTCGCTTCCAGGCCAAGATTGAACACCGTGGTAGCGAATTTATTCTGACCGATTTGGGTTCGAGTAATGGGACGTATATCAATGGGCGACGAGTGAGTGAACCAACTTTATTACGGGTTGGCGATAGTATCAGGATTGGCTGTGAACGCTTTGTCCTGAATATTGATGAAACCCTGACTCAATACTCCGAATCGGGACATTTACGCTTAGATGCGATCCATCTGAATCGAGTGGTGGGCAAAGGGATCACAATTCTCCATGATTTATCCTTATCAATTTTGCCCAAAGAGTTTGTGGCGGTTTTGGGCGCGAGTGGTAGTGGTAAATCAACCCTGCTGGATGCACTGAATGGTCTGCGGCCTGCCACAACTGGCCTGGTCTTGGTCAATGGCACCAACTTTTATCGCAATTACCAGGCCTATCAAACCCAACTGGGCTATGTTCCCCAACGCAACATTATTCATGAGGAGCTTTCTGTTGCCCAGGCCCTCGATTATGCCGCCCGCCTCCGAATGCCCCCCGATACCACCCCCAATGAGCGGGCCGAACGGGTTCAGTCCGTCTTGAATGAGTTGGGGTTAAGCCATCGCCGCCATGTCCCAATTAGTCGCCTAAGTGGGGGGCAACAACGCCGAGTTTGTATTGGAGCGGAACTGCTGACCCAGCCCAGTTTATTTTTCCTCGATGAAGCCACCTCTGGCCTGGATCCGGGGACTGAAGCGGACATGATGTTTCTGCTGCGGCAACTGGCGGATCAGGGGCGGACGATTTTATTGATTACCCATGCCACCCAAAATATTCGGGAGTGTGACTTAGTCATTTACATGGCTGAGGGGGGACGACTAGCCTACTTCGGACCGCCGGAACAAATGCTGAGCTATTTCCGCAGCACGTTTACCGAGGAATTTGCCGGCCTGAAACTGGATGACTTTTCCGGGATTTATCGGGCCCTAGATCAGGAAAAAAATCCCCAGGCCCCGACTCCCCAGTCCCTAGAGCAAGCCTTTCGAGATTCCCAACTGTATCAAGACTATGTGGTGGCCCGCCAAACTGTCCTGCAAAATATCCCCGAGGAACCTCCCAAACGAACCCAAAACCTACAGCCAGTCTTAAGAAATCGCCTCTCGGCCTGGCAACAGTTTTTGATTTTGACGCGGCGGAATTTAGTCATTCTGGGCCAAGACCGGAGTAATTTAGCTCTGACGTTGTTAATTGCCCCTTTACTGGGAATGTTGGGCTTTGTCTCTTGGCAACGGGATGTGTTTGATCCCCTTAAAGGGAATGCTGGCCTGGCTTTGACGATGATTTTTGTTACGACTCTAATTGCGGTCATGATTGGGGCCATGACGACCATGCGGGATTTGGTCAAGGAGGTGGAAATCTACCGCCGCGAACGAATGATTGGCCTGCAATTAGTTCCCTATGTTGGTTCTAAAGTTGCCATTGCCCTGGTTTTAGCCCTCTACCAGGCCGCGACCTATCTTTTAGTCACGAAGTTGGCCGTGGACATTCCTGGAGATTGGGGCGTGACCATGGAAATGTTTATCACCATAGCGTCAGCAATTTTTGGCGGAATGGCGATGGGGTTATTGGTTTCTGCCTTTGCTCCCAGTCAAAATATTGTTCCGTTGCTGATTTTGATGTTTCTCGTGCCCCAAATTATTTTTAGTGGTGGGATTCAACCTGTGGATTCCTTTGGCTGGCCAGGCCAGGTGATCAACCATTTGACTGTAATTAAATGGCCGTTTGAATCTATGGTGACGTTGACCGGCCTGGGGGAAGGTATTGCTACAGATCCCTGCTGGCAGGAGTTAACTGAGGCTCAACGGGATAACCTCACGGAAGCTCAACAGCGCGCCACTTGTACTTGCTATGGGCCGGGCCTGTTTCAGACATGTAATTTTCCAGGCATTCGAGCTAAATATGTCCCCCAAGTAGATGAACCGGAACCGACCCGCCCGCCCGCCCCTGCTTTTCCCACTAATCCGGCTAATTTTCCGGCCTACCAAGCCCAGATGGAGCAATACCAGGCCGACCTGAAGAAGTGGGAAGACAACTACAGTGAATGGAACCGTCAACGCAGCCGAGCCATCAATGAAGCGGCGGGAACCCTGAATCGGTTTAATCAGGATCAAGGCTATATGTTCAATGTCAATGTCCGGGATCATTGGCGTAACCAAGGCCTGTTAATTTTGGCGATGTTGGTGGCGGTTCCTTTCTGCCAAAAACGGCGGGACTTTACAAAATAATTAATTCATTGACTAACTTGAACCGCTTCCAGGTTAATGAAGCTAACTTTTACAATCTAGGAACTAGGGAATCCGACATAAAAATGTCCCAACGGACCCTGGCCCGCCCCAATTGGATAGCTGTGTTTGAGGGCTTGGGTGACAAAATCCTTGGCCTTTTGAATCGCCGTTAGTGGTGTCTCGCCCCAGGCCAAGTTGGCGGTAATTGCCGCGGCTAAGGTACATCCACTGCCATGGGTATGGGGAGTTTCAATTAGTTCAGTTTGGAGAATTTCTAACTGTTGCCAACTCGCCCACACATCCAGGCCCCGCAATTCGCCCGTCATCGCCCCCCCTTTGACCAAAACAGATTGACACCCTAGTTCCAGAATCTTTTGGGCGGCAGTTTTCATCGTTGCTAAGTTGGTAATTTCTAAATCAGCCAGAATTTGAGCTTCGTAACGGTTGGGGGTGAGGATCAAGGCCTGGGGAATTAAGCTGGATTTCAGGGCTGCAATTGTGGCTGAATCAACAAAAACTGCCCCCGCCCGCGAGACCATAACCGGATCCACAACAATGTTGCTGAGGTTCAAAGTTTTCAGATGCTTGGCAACTGTTTCGACTAATGGGGCATTAACAAGCACACCGGTTTTGAGTGCCTGAATTTTAAGATCACTCACCAACGCATGGAATTGGGCACTTACAGACTCTGGACTCAGGGCATCCACCCGTTCCACCCCGAGGGTATTTTGGGCCGTCACGGCCGTCACCACTACAGTCCCATGAACTCGATAACTGGCAAAGGTCCGCAAATCGGCCTGGATCCCCGCCCCACCGCCACTATCGGAACCCGCAACCGTCAAAACCACCGGCGGGACAGTTTGGGAATTGGAAGCGATGGGCAACTGCATGGCTGGCTATACTGGACATTAGATAAAGAATGGTGCAGATCAATCCTACCTTTCCCGTCTGACCATTCCTGACTTATGTTAACTACCTCTGTTTGGGATACTCAGCCCCATCCCGTTGCTTCAGCCTTAGCTAACCTCTTAAACAGCGTTTTAGTCCCCCGCAATATTCGGGCCACCGTTACACACCAGGCCTGGGGAATCCATATTACGCTGAATGCGATCCAAAGAATTAACCCGGCCCCGGCCACCTCTCTGATTCAAAAAGCCCTAGATAAACTCAACCTCCAAGACTCCTTAACTGTTCATCTCCAAGCCCGCTGTTTAGGGATTCCCGACTGGCAGACCCAGTTTGAATTTACAGGCAGTAACCCGGCCCCAGAAACACCTCCAGCCCAAGCCAAACAAGAGATTCAGCCCTTCAAACCCACAACTGAAAAACG
This sequence comes from Pseudocalidococcus azoricus BACA0444, assembly GCF_031729055.1. Lineage (NCBI taxonomy): Bacteria > Bacillati > Cyanobacteriota > Cyanophyceae > Acaryochloridales > Thermosynechococcaceae > Pseudocalidococcus > Pseudocalidococcus azoricus. The sequence goes on from NZ_JAVMIP010000026.1 coordinate 38,905, forward strand.
TCCCCTTGCCGCCAAAACCTTTGTCAAGCGTCAGCCCACCCCAAACCCCGGCAAACAACCACCGATTCCCTTAACCTTAGAATCCTTTTTTGCCCCAGGCCGGACATCTCCAGAACCACTAGAGCTTGCTCCCACCCATCATGACAATAACCCAACCTCTGCATCTGAGCCTTTGAACTCAATCGAGGCACTCTCTGCCTTTGACCCAGACCCCCCAGCAATGCCAGCCGCGGCGAGAGAAACACCCTCAGAACCGGCCACCCCAGCCCACCCAGAACTGACTACGGCCGCACTCCTCACCCATATTGAAGCCAAACTGGAGGAAATTGTAGCCGATCAATTTGCTGGCCTCATCCCAGAGAATAATGCTATCCCCCCAGCTAACCAGGAATTACCGACAATTCAGCCCCCCTTAGCCGAGGCATTTCCGGTTTTAGAAGCCATCGCATCGCCTGAAATCCCGGCTTTGGATCCCCATCCACCTGGCCTGGCCACCCCGCCACCGCCAATAGAGCCAAAACCAGGCCTGGACTCACTCACTACCGATCTTTGGGACGCAGAACTATCTCCAGGCCCTAATCCACCCCAGGCCCCGGAATCTCTCGCCCCACAACCGGACGATTCTACTCCTCCCCGTAAAAAAACGCCTGACCAAGCTACCCCTGACTTAGACCCAGCCCAGAATTTCAATATCTTGCCCAAGTACACGATCCCAAAGATTGAACGAGTTCCCCGTGATCAAGAAGCAAAAGTCGTTGGCTTGACGGGGTTGGTGATGGGCGTTGGGTTTTGTGCCACCGGCCTGGGAACGGTGATTGGCTTGCCGATGGTGATTGGTGGGGCCTATATGTTAGGGGATCAGGAAGTGTTGCGGGGGGCTTGTCCTCACTGTGGTCAACCGCTGAAAGTTACCCTCGGCAAAATGTGGCGATTTAGTTGTCCCACCTGTCAGGGTTTAGTCCAGATCAAAAATGGGCGTTTTTATCAAGTTATCCAGCATTAGTGGGCCATGGCCTGTTCAATTATGGAAACTTAAGACAAAGGGAGTTCACTATGTATTTTGAGTTGGCTTTAGAAGAACGAAGCAATCAGGTAGTTCTTAATCACTATCTAACGGTCGATACCTGCTATGGGAAGGATTTATCTATATTCTTGCAGTCAAGTGCCTAGCACGCCATTTATTTATTAGACCAAAATTCTTACTGTTACAACATTTCCAGGTGATATAGAAATGATTGGTATAGTTTATAGTTAAACAATTTTATCAACCCCAATTAGGAAGATTTAAAAATGACACCTCAATATTATTCTCTTTGGGATCAGATGCAACAACCTTTCAGGACGCGATTAGTTTGGCTCTTGTGGTTTGTTACCTGGATTGGCTTGCTTGCAGGTATGTTTGACCGAATGTTCTACGAGTATGTAGTTATCTTTTCTGCTGCCCATACCCTGCTGGTATTATTTCTTGTTCGTTTTCGATTGGCTGTATTTCCGGCGCAAATCAGAATTGCATATTTTTGTTGGGTTGCTATTGGGACTTATGTTCCATATATGGTGATTCTGATGTACATACAGCATATTCCTCGCTAAGTTGGTACACTTTTTCTGAAGCTGTGTCA
>NZ_JAVMIP010000027.1 GCF_031729055.1 Pseudocalidococcus azoricus BACA0444
TTAATCTCGGGAATCGTACCATAAAGTTCTAGAATACGCTGTAAGTGCAAGGGCCCTCCACCAGACTCAAGATCAGGAGATCCATACCTACGAAATTGAGGATCGCAACTTTAGTCAACGGCTTGTCCAGTTCTGCCAGGCCCAGGCCATTCGGTTGATTATTTATCCCACACCGATGTTTTTAACCAGCCGTGACGAATTTCCCGGACTTGGCCAGGGGCGTAAACGCTTGTTCATGGCTAATTTTTATAAAAAGCAACGGCAGCGGCTAGGGATATTACTCGATCAAGCGGGCCAACCCGAGGGGGGCCAGTGGAGTTTTGATCAGGATAATCGGCGGCGGCTTCCTGGGGATGTGATTGTACCGGATGTGACGTTCCCGGCCTGGACTGAGACTGTTAAAACCGTGGCCCAACTTGTGGATCAGCTGTTCCCGTTGCACCCTGGCCGGACGGAGGATTTTTGGTTGCCTGTGACCCATAGTGCCGCCCAGGCCTGGTTGCTAGAATTTTTAAGTGCCCGTTTGCCCCAGTTTGGCCCCTACGAAGATGCCTTACCCAGCCGCAGCCCCTTTGTATTTCATTCTGTCCTCTCTCCCCTGCTGAATCTTGGTTTACTGACTCCCCAACAGGTCTTAACCGCAACTCTAGACTTTATCGCTGGGCATCCTGTCCCCTTAAATTCCCTCGAAGGCTTTATTCGACAAATCATTGGTTGGCGGGAATATGTCCGGGGGGCTTACTGGGCCGTGGGATCGCAACAGGAAACCAGCAACTTTTTTAACCATCAACGGCAATTAAGCGGGGCCTGGCAAACCGGAACAACAGGCTTAGTCCCAGTGGATCGGGTGATTGAAGGCTTAAAACTGCGGGGCTATGCTCATCATATTGAGCGGCTAATGGTGATTAGTAATGCTATGTTGCTTTGTGAAATTGCTCCCAACGCGGTGTTTACCTGGTTTATGGCCTGGTTTGTGGATTCGGCGGACTGGGTGATGGGGCCCAACGTCTATGGGATGGGGCAGTTTGCCGATGGGGGGCGAATGATGACCAAACCCTACATTTCTGGCTCGAATTATTTACGCAAAATGGGCGACTATCCCACTGGGGCCTGGCAAGAGGTTTGGGATGGGCTGTATTGGCGATTTGTGGACGCTAAACGGGATTACTTGGCCCAGAACCCACGCCTGTTAACCATGCTGCGAACCTTTGACCGCTTGGAACTCACCCGCAAACAACGGATTTTGGGATTAGCAGAGCAGGCCATTGCAAATCTGACGGTTTAATGAAAAATTGCTCTGTTGCTCCCGACTCCGACAATGAGGCCGATCCAAAAACAGGCTATCCAGGGTTAGGAAAATGGTTGAGGGGATTACGTTAGTGGGAAAATCTGGGTTGAACCATTAATCTCACATTTGGAGACTGGGGAATGCTTGAAGTTAACGCTCAGATGCACGAAGACTTGATGAAGGCGGCGGTGGGTGTGTTTCCGCTAACCCAAGACTTAACCAACCTGAAATCAGTGTCTGATATTAATAATGCCATGCGGAATACGGAAGCCATGCAGGCCTGTATCCAATACCTACAATCTATCCCAAAGGTTGCTGAGTTAATCACGGAACGCTACGTTGCTAGGGGAAACGCATACTGAAGCCACAAGGATACGAGCAAGATAATCATTGTCCCATCCAGCCTTGAGTCGCTTTTGACTCGTCCACGCACTCACCCTGTGATTTTTCTAACTGGTCAGTATGGCTCCTTTTTTCCCGCCCCAGTCCTAGGAGTGACCCACGGTCTTGCCATCAATGGTGATGATGTCTTCGCTCCGCAAATGACGGCGCAGATGGTTAACCCAATAATCTCCAGAAGCTGATGCTCTAATAGATTCAAGGCTCTTGGGTCTTCTAGACTCTGGAAGTGCTCTTGCAAGATTGAACCCGATTCCGTAACCGGAGTCATAGCTAGTTTGATAACTCTACCCTCCCATCTTTACTTCTCTGAGTATGCGATTGCCCTGAGCTACAACCTGACAATTAGCATTAAAACTCCCGTCCTGTGTGATAGTTAACTCAAGTTGCAGGTGACTTCTTGGCATCCAAAGAGCGTCCAGGCCTGGGTTGGGGTTGGCGATGTCCTTGTACCAGATAGACTTGAATTTTATGTTCCTTACCTTTGAGTTCCAATGCCCCCCAGGCCTCGACTTGATAGCGATCTGGAACATAGGCGAGGGTTTCCGCCGCAATTAAAATCCGACAGGGAGTGGGATGGCGATGTTTATCTACACTTTCAAGGCGAGAGGCGGTGTTGACACTATCCCCAATCACCCCATACTCCAAGCGAGTTTTGCTCCCTAAACTGCCCGCAACAATGGGCCCAGTAAAAATTCCGATCCGCATTCCCACCTGGGGTAACCCTTGACGGCTCCAGGCCTGGTTTAATTCCCCTAAGGATTCCCCCAAAGCCAAGGCACAATCTACGGCGTTTTGGGCATCCTGGGCAATCTCAGCCGCATCGGTGCGGGGAATCGGGACACCAAACACAGCCATAATTCCATCCCCCGTAAATTTATTAATCACCCCTTGATGGGCCTGGACAATATCGGCAACTTTTTCCAGATAGTCATTCAGCCAAGGTAAGAGGTCTTCTGGGGCCATGGTCTCGGAAATGGTACTAAAGCCTTTGAGATCTGTAAATAGCAAGGTCGCCACCAGTTTTTGCCCCGGTAAGCGACCATCTTGAAGGAGTTCGTTCCGCCGGAGCCAGAGGGTGGCCGCAATTTCTGGGGAGGTACTTTGACCGAGAAGCCGCATCACCATTTGCCGCTGTTGTTGAGCCTGTTGGGCGGTGTAGGTAATCACACTTGCGCCGGAAATAGCAAACGCCAAGGCCGGCGGGACGAGAGGAATCCAACCCAAGTGCAAAAACAGCCCATAGGCAATCCCAAACAAACTCCCTAAACTGAGAACGGCCCCAAACCCAATTAACCAAGGTTGGCGAAATCCCCAGGCCAGGAGTGACCCCAAACCAGCCCAAAGGGCAATCCAGACTAGCTCAACGGGCCATGACCAATACCAAAAGGTAGCGGGTTTGCCGGCCCCAGCATCAAGAAATTGGCTGACCATTTGGGCATGAACAATCACCCCCGGCATCCGTTGGTCATCCTGTAGCCCAGAACTAAAGGGGGTATAGAAAAAGTCCTTACCGCTCTCAGCCAATGTCCCAATCAACACCACACGGTTCTGAATCAAACTGGGATTAACCCGCCCCGCCAAAACATCCCCCAGGGACACCCAGGTGATCGCCCTATTATTCCCCCGATAGTTGAGCATGACTTGATAGCCTTGGGTATCGGCCTGGACATAGGCACCGGAGTTGGGTTGGAGGGGTTGAAAAATGGTTGCCCCCAGTTGCATTTCTTGGGGATTGTTGGGGTTGGCCTGAGGGCGAATTTGTTCATCTTGGAGATAGCGCAAGGCTAACCGCAGTGAAAAGGAAAATAGGGTTCCTGATTCCCCTTCCATGAATAAAATATTCCGGCGGACAATTCCCCCCGCATCCACAATCACGTCATTAAAACCCACCTGTTGGGGGGATAGGCCACTGGGGGCATTGATAGTCGGATGGGTCTCATCACCAATTTTCGTGACGGCAAAAATCCGGTCGGAGGCTTGGAAGAGTTGGTTGAGTTGGGCATGGCCTGGGGGGAGGGGAAGATCTCGATAAATATCTAAGCCGATCGCTCGGGGTTGAGCAGCTAGTAATTTCCTGAGTAGCTCGGCATAGGCTTGATCCGGTAAGGGCCAGGTTTTTGTGCTCTGAATATCGGCTTCTGTAATGCCAACGACAATAATGCGAGGGTCAGGCATAGGCTCAGGGCGCAGTTGGATCAACCGGTCATAGGCAGCCAACTCCAAAGACTCCAAACCGCTCAGGCCCCGGACTCCCACGATCAATCCAGTCGAAATCACCGTTGCCAGCAGCACCACCAGGCCCGACAACAGTTGTCCCCAATCCGCCGGAGAAAGGCGTTGAGTAACATGGGACAATTTCAACCGCCAAGTCAAGGGAACCTACCTCAGGATCAATACAAATGATGATTTTTTAACGATTTTCCATGACACTACCCTAAACTCAGTTTGCAAGAATAAGAGAGTCATCGGCATAGTTTTTCAGAGAGTAGCCCGTGAGCGGAGTTTTATTGTGATTGGAGGAGTGATCTGTTCATGAATTACCTTGTGGCTACGTTTCCGGAGCGATTTACCGCCGAAGCTGCTTATACTACGCTTGAAATGGCTGATTATCCCCAGGAGCGCGTCAGTGTTTACGGTGGTGGGTATAAGACGATTGATCAACTCCAGGCCCTCTACGATCCTTTTTTAGCAGCGCGGCGGGAAATGCAACGGATGCTGGTCTGGTTAGTTCCCTTTGGCTTCTTCGCCGGGTTTACCTTTAACCAAGTCACCCAGATTCAAATCCTCACCGGATTAACTGCCTTAGATAACAGTATTATTGGCGGAATTTTTGGCGCGATTGCGGGGGGCCTGGGCAGTTTAACCGTTGGGGGGGGCTTAAAAGTTATCCTGAGCGGCAGATCGGGGACTCCCTTTCAAGCGCGATTACGCCAGGGCAATTATTTGATTGTGGTCACGGGGAACGAATCCCAAGTCCGCCAGGCCGAGCGACTCTTACAAAACCAATCGCCTCTGTATCTCCAGGCCTATGAGGATGAATAATCTCCCCTTGGCTATTCCTATAACTAAAAAATTAAGACTGTCCTCCTAACTTGTTTTCAGCAGTCCAGCGTCTAATTTATCGGCGCGAGATTGTTCTCCCATCCCACCCCCCTCGTCCATGTCCTCCTTTCCCCAACAACCCTTGATTGCCGTGATTCGGGCTGAAACTCCCCACCAGGCCCAGCAGATGGCCAAAACTGTTGCCCAGGCCGGCCTGACCGTGATTGAAATTACCTGGAACACCCCCCAAGCTCCCCAAGTGATTAGCCAACTGCGGGCCAACTTTCCCGACTGTCAGATTGGCACCGGAACAATTCTCCAGGCCACTGCCTTAACTGATGCCATCGCCGCTGGCAGTCAATTTATTTTTACCCCCCATGTGGATGTTGCCCTGATCCACCAGGCCCGCACTGCCCAAACCCCAATTATTCCCGGTGCCTTAACCCCCAGTGAAATTGTCCAGGCCTGGGAGGCGGGGGCAACTTGTGTGAAAGTTTTTCCAATTCAGGCGGTGGGGGGAGTGAATTACCTGCGCGCCTTGCAAGGGCCATTGGGGCATATTCCCTTAATTCCCACAGGGGGAGTCACCCTCGCAAATACCCAAGACTTCCTCGCCGCCGGAGCTATTGCCGTGGGCCTATCCAGCAGTTTATTTCCGAAACACTTAGTTATAGATCAGGATTGGGCGGCAATTTATCAATTAGCGGTGCAACTCCAGAGCCGTTTGGGGAGGGCAGGTGAGTCGCATGAAACCGTTGCCGATGGGGACGTTTAACCAGTTTTAAGCCCAGGGTTTTGTGAAAATCATCCTGAACCTTAGCTGTGAGGCGATGGGAGACCTGTTTAACAATTTGAGCTAATATCCGATCTCCTGTGGATTGCAATAACCGTTGGGGCAGGCGATAAATAAATCTGGGAAAGACAATCTCTACCTCTAAATTTAAATCCCAAGTCACATGGGTATAGTCTCGGATATTCAACCCCAGCAACTCCTGATCATTCGCATTAACGGAGCGGGGATGAAGCGTCATCGCGGCCTGGAAGTCCACCTCGTAGTTTAAGTAGGGCTGATCCGGGACTGGAATGGTTTGAATCCGATACACCCGATCATCTTCCGGCAAAAGATTCAAACCAATTTTCGGCTCTACGGTATAACCAAAGGAACCAAACCGGCCAATGGTTAAGATATAGCCCGTCTGGCCAATCGGTTCAGCCTGCATCGGGCGGGCACAGCGGACAAACCATCCCTGATGGGCATCTAAATAGGCCTCAACCTCTGGGACTGGGGCATACATTTCCATCCAGCCTTTGAAACTTGTCCGAAACGTCAGTGGCTCCAAGGGGGACATCTCGGTTTCTGGGGCCTGGGGATGTTCAGAGGTGGACATCGATCACACAGAAGACTCAGCACAGGTGACTACAATCTTAGCGGCTTTATTCAATGTCCCAATTTAAATTTGCTTATGAATAGCCAGAGAATTACTGAACTGAAATCTTCCTCCATTACCCTACATTTCCGGGTGGAGAACTGACTAAGACTTCCATAATGATGGCAAAATTAAGAGTTGATATGATTCTAACTCAACCATTCTCAACCATTTAATGTGTTGATTTGTCTCTTTTCGTCAACTTAGCAGTAACGTTTAATCTCTCCTCCCCAGCCATGCCGAACTCTGAGCATCTCAACATTTTGGAGCAAGGATGCCAGGCCTGGAACCATTGGCGAGAGCAATCTCCAGGGGTTAAGCCGGATCTAGGACAGGCTGATCTGACCGGGACTGACCTCGCTCGTTTTAATCTAAGTCATACCAATCTGGAATCAGCCTTACTGGCGGGGGCCGATCTTCGGGGAGCATACTTAGCCTCAGCCTACCTCTACCGCGCCAATCTTTACATGGCTGACCTGATTGAAGCAAATTTCAGTGGGGCCTGCTTGGCCTGGGCCACCTTGGCGGGCAGCGATCTCTATCGGGCTAACCTTTCCTTAGCAGATTTACGGGATGCCAACTTAGTTGGAGCCTTAATTCGCCGCGCCAACCTGTCCGCCGCGACCCTTGAACGGGCCAATCTGACGCGGGCTAACTGCCTCCAGGCCAACCTGATGCAAACCAACCTCAGCCAGGCCATCCTAACTGAAGCCGTTCTAGAGTCCGCCAGCTTGATTGATGCCAACTTAACCGATGCCATTCTTGTCCAAGCTAACCTGATTAAAACCAATGCCTGTCGGGCCAACTTTCGGGGGGCGAATCTCAGTCATGCCGAAATCGAAAAGACCAGCTTCCGGGGCGCAACCATGCCCGATGGCCGACTTTACTGCTAGAAACTATGGAACTCTCACCCACCCGCCGCGACTTTTTTCGCACCCTGCATGAGTCTCCCCTGAATTTAGCTAGAGCCGCGCTTTACATTGCCAAAGAGGAGTATCCCGAACTACTGGTGGAGGACTATATCCAACACTTAGAATTTCTGGGGCAATCCGTTAAAAAACGCCTCCCCACGGAACGCTATCCCCTGCGGATCATTGGCACAATCAATGATTATCTCTATGGTGAGCTAGGGTTTTCTGGGAATACAGCCGACTATTACAATCCGGAAAATAGTTTTCTCAACCGTGTCCTGGAGCGGCGAACGGGCATTCCCATTACCTTGGCATTGGTCTATTTAGAGGTGGCCCGGCGAGTTGACTTTCCCATGGTTGGGGTGGGGTTTCCGGGACATTTTTTAATTCGTCCTGATCTACCCGATGTCGAGATCCACATTGATGTCTTTCATAACGGGGAAATATTGTTTGCTCAGGATTGCCAGGCCCGCTTGGCGGAAATTTTTCAACAGGCTGTTCCCTTGCGTCCCGAGTTTTTCCAGGCCGTCACTCCTCAGCAATTTCTAATTCGGATGCTTAGTAACCTGAAGCGAATTTACCTAGAGCAACGGGATTTAGAACGCTGTCTAGGGGCAGTGGAACGGATTCTGCTCGTGTCTCCCCAGGCCCCGGATGAATTACGAGATCGGGGAATTTTGTCCTATCACTTGGGGCGGTGGCGAGCGGCGCGGGCGGATTTACTGGATTATCTGGCCACCCGGCCTTCCCTGGAACAACAGGCCCTGATTCAAGACATTCTCCGCCAAATGATTGATGACTAGGGCCAGAACACCCTCCCTCAGCCATGGCATTGCTCATTTAGGACTCTGATTAGGGCAAGTCAAGAACTGCTTTATGAGTCCTCTGTCTCAGGTTGCGATTCTCTCCGGCCAGCCGGTGTCAGGCCATAGTGGTCAGTCTATGCCAGTTATTCTGGATCAACAACCAATCATAAACCTGCACATCCAAGCTGAATAGTTCGCGACCTCACTTCTAAACTAAAAAATGGAGCCTAGAGTTGGGCCGCTATCAAGCTCAACATGGGGTACTTAGTTGCATTGTTCTTAGTCGCCCCCTACCAAAGGAGCAAGATCATGGGTGTGAGATTGACCACAGTATTAGCCACAGCACTCTTGGCCTGGAGTGGCAGTGCCGTTATCGCCCAGGCCCAAAGTCGTAATTTTAATCCTGCGGAAGTACCCATCAATCAACCGATTATCCCGGAAGCGGCAACCCGGATTGATGGAGAAACAACCTTTTGGGATGATGTCGCCACTCTGGAAGGGGATGCCATCTTTCTGTTTGGAGCCCCAACCTACAAAGATAACGATATTTTCTGGACAGGCAAACGGGTTAATGCCCTCTATCGGGATCTTTTGCGTCAACAAGCCTCACCGAGTATTGCCCGCACCCCTGATTTAGATACCCCCTTCTGTGAAACCATGGCCGGTCAAATGCCCCCTTGCCAGATATCGGTGCAACCCCCCATGACCCCACCCCCACCCGTTTATTTTCCCCCTGTCTATCAACCTCCGGCCCGGCCTGTGCCTGCCCGTTTCTAGGCAACCTCCGCTACAAGCTCCAAATCTAGGGGAGAAGACTTTGGCTTGGGAACAATTGGGCTGGGGTTTTCTCCCTGGTTGCTTGGCTTGGGGCAAAACTTCAAATCAGTACGGCGGGTTTAGCTCTTTTGGCCTGGTCTTGTACTCTGGCCCGGGCCCACTGATCGGCATGGAGAATATCCGCCAGGCCTGGGGCTGGGATGTTTTGGTGCTCAAATTGGCTACAGGTTAGTTCAATTAAGCGAGGAATATCTAGAAAATCAACTTGACCATCCAAAAATAGAGCTACTGCCTGTTCGTTGGCCGCATTCAGCACCGCGGGCATTGCTCCTCCAGCTCGCCCAGCCCCATAGGCCAAGTTCATACAGGGGTATTTTTGGTGGTCGGGAGTCCGGAACGTTAAATCTCCAGACTTGACCAAATCTAAGGGAGACCAATCTGTAGCAACTCGCTCTGGCCAAGACAAGGCGTAGAGCAATGGCAAGCGCATATCTGGCCAACCTAACTGAGCCAGTACCGAGGTATCTTGTAACTCAATTAAGGAATGAATAATGCTTTGGGGATGGATCACAATATCAATCTGGTCATAACTGGCCCCAAATAAATAGTGAGCCTCAATTACTTCCAGGCCCTTGTTCATTAGGGTGGCTGAATCAACGGTAATCTTCGGCCCCATCGACCAGTTGGGATGTTTGAGGGCATCAGCGACAGTGACTTGATTCAGTTTTTCCACCGGCCAATCCCGAAAGGCCCCCCCCGATGCGGTCAGGATGATCCGCCGTAAACCCCCAGTCGGAACCCCTTGTAAACATTGGAAAATGGCCGAATGTTCCGAATCCGCTGGCAATAGTTTTACCCCATACTCCTCAACCAGAGGCAGCACCACGGGCCCACCGGCAATCAGGGTTTCCTTATTCGCAAGAGCAATATCCTTTCCTGCCTTAATCGCCGCAATTGTGGGTAATAATCCGGCACAGCCAACAATTCCTGTCACCACGGCCTGGGCATCGCCATAGGCGGCCACTTCGGCAATCCCCTCGGCTCCAAAAACAATTTTGGGTAAGGAGTCTAAACCTACGAGTCCATCTAACAAGGCTTGTTTTTGGTTGGGGTCAGCAATGCTAATGATTTCTGGACGAAACTGCCGTACCTGGGGAATGAATAACTCTAAATTCCGACCAGCCGCCAGGCCAACGATCCGAAACTTATCTGGGTGATGGGCAACAATATCCAGGGTTTGAGTGCCAATCGAGCCAGTTGAGCCTAAGAGTGTAATTGCTTTCACCGTGGTTTCTGCCGCCCTTAATCAAATTTTCACATCCCATATCTACAAGGGATTAGGCCCCGCGCGCAATGGGGAACCTGATTTGGGTGAATTACCTAGGTGACGATTAATTTTAGTTGAGATCATAGAATTTTTCCACCGACTTGCGCCTTGAGGGGGTAGAAGTTTCTGTAACGGCCGGATCCATCAGAAGCTGACAATTACACTAATCTCTACGCTAAAATTTGTGATGCGGCTAACAAAGCAGATACGGAAACTATTGCTAGTCACAATTGCCGCAGCCTGCAAAGAACTCAATCAACCCAACCCTAGCTACTATTCATCGTTGTCCTATGTCTATGTACACTCAATCCTTGAAGTCTTCCCTGTTTTTGACGGCTTGTGCCTTGATTGCTTCCTTAATTATTTCTTTCCTAGTATCCTTTTAGTCACTGACTCCGCCACGAAACGGACGGTTTTTTTGACGCTGCTTAAGGGCAATCATGGCTGCAATTTCTTTTTTGGCTCTAATCGCTGCGGTGCGCTCCGGTGAACACCTGATTAGCTTTCCGACAGATACGGTGCCTGCCTTGGCCTGCCGTCCAGATCAAGCCGGACTAATTTACCAGGCCAAGCAACGCCAGTCCGATAAGCCTCTAATTCTCATGGGAGCGTCTCCAGAAAGTTTGTGGCCCTATGTCGAAGGGAGTGCCCAGGCCTGGGAGATTTGGCAATCCATTGCAGCAACCTACTGGCCAGGCGCATTAACCCTTATTCTCCCTGCTAGCCCCCGCTTACCCCTAGCTATGAACCCGGAAAATCCAACCACCATTGGCCTGCGGATTCCCAATTCAGATATGGCTCGAGATATTCTTAACCAGACTGGCCCCTTGGCAACCACCAGCATCAATCCTTCTGGGCAGCCCCCCTTATTAACCTACCTAGAAATTCAGCAACACTTTCCCCAGGTTTTTACCGTATCTGAGGACTCCTGGCCACCTGCCCCAGAAGCAGCGATACCTTCAACAGTGATTAAATGGAACGGTACTGGCTGGGTTTGTTTGCGGCAAGGTAGCATTCCCGGTGAAAAATTCCTTCAGGTATAGGATATAAATTATTGCAGTAAATAAATCTGTCCCAAAAAGCCAATGGCCCAAATCTTTTTACGGGTTACCGCTGGCAACTCTGTTGTATAAAGACTGACCAGGCCAAGATTATGGCGCGTTGTATGGTAGCCAATCAGTTCCTTGAGGGGGTGTTGCCCTTGTTGGAGTAGGGATTGACAGCCTTGTTGAACAAACTGCCCTAGCCCCAAACGATCGGTTGTTGAGGTTGGTGAGCAAAATTGAGTTTCTAACTGACTCAGAGCCTGGTGACTGAGATAGGTTTCATAGGCAGCTTGATCCGGGTTTGTCAGTGTTGCAACCACACTAAATCCAACCAGACCCAAGCTCAGCATGACCACCCAGGCCAAGCTTTTGGGGCGAGACTGCCGCGGTGGTAGAGGGTGAGCAGAAATAAGCGAAGGACGATCCATGATTAAGTATCTGATATAATCAGAGATTAGCGACATCTGCGGCGAGCGTAGCCAAGTGGTTAAGGCAGTGGATTGTGGTTCCACCATTCGTGGGTTCGAGTCCCATCGTTCGCCCTCTTAAAATTTCCCTGACTTCACTCAGTCTATCCAAATCTAATCGTTGAGCAGAAAACTCTTAAGTTTATTTAAGTCTTGTAAAGATCGTTTGGATTCTCCATAGATTTCTATCCTGGTCGTATTTTCTATGTCAACTATCCAGGGGAAACCCATACTCAAGCTACAAGTATCTGAAAGAGGTAATCATTGTTCCATCCAGCTTTGAGTCGTTTTAACTTCAGTCCAACCTGGGTCGAGGAATCTTGTCGTAAGAGATTGAGAGTTCTATGTCAAATCAAAGCAACGTTTTTAGGGGCATAGTCTTTGTGCATGCAGGAATGCTCTTTCCTAAAGGCCACATCCAAGACCCAATGGCGTTGATGCTCAATTATTTCGGTTGATGCTAAATTTGATGTCTATGGTGTCCAGCAACTTTGGTAAATTTGCCCGTCCCTTGATTGAGGGCAGCCCCAACCAGGCCAACACCAGCCAGGTAAAATAGGTGAGCATCATTGAGCTTGCCCTCGAACTCCCACCCGCCAAATAATCTAACCTATAACAATCAAGTTCTCTTTAATCAGGCTGTAGCTATGTTTGAACTCAATGCTCAGATGCACGAAGATTTAATGAAATCAGCTGTCGGTGTATTTGGCCTGATCCAGGACTCGACCAGTCTCAAATCGGTTTTTGACATTAATGATGCCTTGCGTAATACGGAAGCGATGCAGGCCTGTGTGGATTATCTCCAATCCATTCCTGAAGTGGCTGCCTTAATTGATGAGCGATATGTAGCCCCTCAACCTGATATGCCAGCCCTGCTGCAACTGCCCCCGGAATCTCTTGGCTACCAATATGCCAGTATGCTTACCAATGCTGGGTTTGATCCCAATTTCTATCGGGTTGTACCGACAACGGAGGTCTTAGACTATATCCGGTTGCGAGTCCGGCAGACCCACGATATTTGGCATATTGTGACAGGGTGGGGAACCGATGAATTGGGTGAACTCGCGCTCCAGGCCTTTGGTTTTGCCCAAATGCATTACCCCAGTGCGATTTTGATTTTGGTGGCCGGTGTGATGTCAGCTATTAAGCATCCTGAGGATCTGGATCAGAGGGTGCAAACTATCTATCAGGGGTATGAAATGGGGCGGCAGGTGGGGCCATTTTTGGGGCAGAAGTGGGAAGCGGCCTGGGAAAAACCAGTGACTCAGTGGCGGTCAGAATTACAGGTAAAGGTTGCTTAGAAGCGGGGCCTGGGACTAATTCTGACTGCGGCTGCACACTTGATTTTTGGTTAAGATAACAGCACGCCTGAAATTTGCCGAAGCTTTATGAGACCCAGGAAAATTATTTCTCAAAAAAACAACATCACTTATTATGTTTGCCCCAGGCCTGGCGGTGGTTGGCAAGTTAAACAAGAGGGAATCAGAAAAACCATTCAAGCCTTTTTAACCCAGAAAGAGGCGATCCAGTTTGCCCGAAATCTCACTCAGGAATCAGGAGGTAAGGTGAGTATCCATCGTCAGCATCAGAAAAGTAAGAAACAGCCTATCTCACCAAAACCTGAAAGCTTAAGACAAGATGACATTAAAATGCTACGTGGCTTTGGTTGTGCCCGAGGGCTAATTGTAATTCCACCAGAATTTGATGATCCCATTGAAGGCCTGGAAGAATACATATAATGGTTTTAAAATTATGTTAGTGAGTACTATTTAATGAATAGTAGTGAGTTTTATCGTTTTCGTAGACCTTACGATCGGGTATTACGACAGTTAATGTTAGAACTTGAGTTTTTTATAGAAGATTTAGTTGGAATTAATATTTACACCTTAACTAGTCGACTTAAAACTTATCAAAGTGCAATAGAAAAGTCGAAGAGGCTTAATCTTAAAATTCATGAAATGCATGACATTGCTGGTATTAGGGTTGTTGTTTCAACTATAGATGAGGTTGATGTGATCGCTCGCTTTTTTTCTCGTAAATCTGATTCAAAAGATCTCATAATCGAGTCAGATAAGACAATCGAAAGAGCAAATGGCTATCGGGCAAGACACTTAGTATTAGAGTTTTCTGGACACTATTCCCGTTCTATGTATCCAACCTGTGTAGAAGTCCAAGTCCTCACTCTTTTGCAAAGCACTTTTAATTATATTTCAAGAGCTTGGATATATAAAGCTAATCTTGAACTATCGAAGGAATGGTTATCAGATTTTCAAAGAATATCTAATGAATTACATGATATCGATCAGAGGATTAACCAACTGCAACAGCAAGTTATCCAATCATCTCTGTCTTCAAAACCTGATGATCCGATTACTCCATTCTCTTGCCAAAAAATTGTTAATGATACCCTTGGTGAAACCATTCAGTTGAGGGATTCGGTTGATCTTGTAAGAATGTTAATTGATGTAGGCTGTGATACAAACGGAAAATTACAGAACTTCCTAAAAAGGAAAGACATAATGGCTATGCGTGAACAGATCATTAACATGGATGCA
Source organism: Pseudocalidococcus azoricus BACA0444 (assembly GCF_031729055.1). Taxonomy (NCBI): domain Bacteria; kingdom Bacillati; phylum Cyanobacteriota; class Cyanophyceae; order Acaryochloridales; family Thermosynechococcaceae; genus Pseudocalidococcus; species Pseudocalidococcus azoricus. Next base: position 14,049 of record NZ_JAVMIP010000027.1, read on the forward strand.
GAAAGTGTGAAAGCCCTTGTCAATTTTGTTGCAAAGATGCCAATTTATAGCTTTTATACTTTGTTCGGTCTTCGATATGAATCGACAAAAGAGCTAATTCAATCGCTGGATGAACTAAAATAGCCTGTTTAAGTCATATTTGATCTTACTAGCTTATTCAATATTTCCATGTATTTACTACACACTAAAGCTGAGTTATAGCAGTCCGTCTTCATTTGTCAGGATGATTTGCTTTTGCGGGATTTAGCAAGGAATAGCCGTACATTTAATCTAGCTTGAGGTCAAACTTTCTGAATCATAAATAATTTTTACTGTTCTCACGAATCATTCCTGTTTTTTATAGCCCCCCCATCATAAATCGGCCTACTTGAGGTACTTAACGGGTGGTTAGAATAACTAAGCATTTTATGAAATTGAGTTTGCTGCCTCCATGACCACACTCGCCTTTCTGCCTATCCAATACACTCCCCAGGCCACGGAAGCCAAATGGTAAGAACTCTGGGGAACCCACCAAGCCTTCTAATTAGATGGGAAACCAGTCTGCATCAAGGGCCTGCTCGAGCGTAAATTTAGGCTGTTCAGGAACTAACTCTTTGGGTAAATTACTTGCATCCAAAAAAAGGTCACGTCCATGCCGGTACTGGGTATTAAATTCAGATTCCAGAAATCGTTTTAAACTTGGGCTATTTTGCAATAATTTATGAAGCTCAATCCGAAAGTTTCTAATTTCCCGCCGCCACCCAGGATAACAATGCTCCCGTTCCGAATCCCAGTATTTGATCTTGAGTAAATGTTCGCAAATCCGCATGAGATAACTAGCCGCAGCATTTTTATGACTTTTACCCAAATCGCTAAGTTCCTCAATTAGATTTTCTAAATCAAGTTCTGAAAAGACCTGAGACTCTAGTTGACCCACTGTTTTTTCAAGCCAGATAAGATAATCTTGCTCATATAACGATGCGACAGATGTTAGCTCTGCTGGAGATCGTGAAGGGTTAGCAACCATAAATTAATGACCAAATTATCGCGGGGTCTTCAACCCAGGCCTGATTCGGATATAAAACTACTGTCCTGACTCTAACCCAGGCCCCGAAAAGACTCAACATCCTTCAAATAACTAACAAAGTAAAAGGATCGGTCAGTCACCTCAGCATCCCAATGTATCCCAGGCCCAACCAGGCCAACGGCAGCCAGGTAAAATAGGTGAGCATTATAGAATGTGCCGCCTCCATGACCACCCCCGCCCCTCTGCCCAGCCAATACACCCCCCAGGCCACGGAAGCCAAATGGCAAGAACTCTGGGAAACCCACCAGGCCTTCCAAGCAGATCCCAACCATCCGGGTGAACCCTACTGTATTGTCATCCCACCCCCCAACGTCACGGGCAGTTTGCACATGGGTCACGCCTTTGAGCACGCCTTGATTGATGTTCTGATTCGCTATCACCGGATGATTGGCCGCAATACCCTGTGGTTGCCAGGAACCGATCATGCCAGCATTGCCGTGAGTACGATTTTGGATCGGGAATTAACCGCAGCCGGAAAAACCAGGGCCGATGTCGGGCGGGAACAGTATTTAGAGCGGGCCTGGGCCTGGAAAGAGGAATCGGGCGGCACCATAGTTGGGCAACTGCGGCGGCTGGGCCTGTCGGTGGATTGGAGTCGGGAACGGTTCACGATGGATGCGGGCCTGTCGGCGGCGGTCTTGGAGGCCTTTGTCCAGCTCTACGAGGATGGGTTGATTTATCGAGGCCAGTACATGGTCAACTGGTGTCCGGCCAGTCAATCGGCGGTTTCAGATTTGGAAGTGGAAAACAAGGAAGTGCAGGGGCATTTGTGGCATTTTTGTTATCCCGTCAGTGATGGTTCCGGCTATTTAGAAGTGGCAACTACCCGACCGGAAACAATGTTGGGCGATACAGCGGTGGCAGTGAATCCGGAAGATAGTCGCTATACCCAACTCGTTGGAAAAACGTTGATTTTGCCCTTAATGAATCGGGAAATTCCGATCATTGCCGATAGTTATGTGGATCCCGAATTTGGTACGGGTTGCGTTAAGGTAACGCCGGCCCATGATCCTAACGATTTTGCCATGGGTGAACGTCACAATTTACCGATGATTAACTTGCTCAATAAAGATGGCACATTGAATGAAAATGCTGGGGAGTTTGTGGGGTTAGATCGGTTTGTCGCCCGTAAAAAAGTTGTTGAAGCTCTCGATGCCCAAGGCTTTTTAGTGCGAGTTGAGGATTATAAACATACCGTTCCCTACAGTGATCGCGGGAAAGTTGCTGTTGAACCACTCCTCTCAACCCAATGGTTTGTGAAAATTCGCCCCTTGGCTGACCATACCTTACATGAGTTAGATGACAACAATTCCCCCCGGTTTATCCCAGAACGCTGGACAAAAGTTTATCGGGATTGGCTCGTCAACTTAAAAGATTGGTGTATTTCGCGGCAACTGTGGTGGGGGCATCAAATCCCGGCCTGGTATGTGGTTAGTGAAACCAATGGCGAAATTACAGATAATACTCCCTTTGTGGTGGCAAAATCTCAGGCCGAGGCTGAAACGAAAGCAAAAGCTAAATTTGGCGATGACATTACTCTCGAACAAGACCCCGATGTGTTGGATACTTGGTTTTCCTCTGGACTCTGGCCGTTCTCAACGTTAGGCTGGCCGGAAAAAACCGTTGACTTTGACACCTACTATCCCAATTCCACCCTCGTCACTGGCTTTGACATTATCTTTTTCTGGGTGGCCCGGATGACGCTCATGGCGGGTTACTTCACGGGAAAAATGCCGTTTCAAGATGTCTATATCCATGGCCTGGTGCGGGATGAAAACAACAAGAAAATGTCGAAGTCGGCTAATAATGGTATTGATCCATTGCTGTTGATTAATAAATATGGGACGGATGCCCTGCGTTATACCCTGGTCAAAGAAGTTGTTGGGGCCGGGCAAGATATTCGGATGGAATACAACCGCAAAACCGATGAATCTGCCACGGTGGAAGCCTCCCGGAATTTTGCCAATAAACTCTGGAATGCCTCGCGGTTTGTCTTGTTGAATTTAGACAATCAAACCCCTGCCCAATTAGGAATACCTGAACCCAATCAATTAGAATTAGCGGATCGTTGGCTGCTTTCCAAACTCAATCAACTGATTCAAACAACTCGTGAGCAGATTGATCACTATGGTCTGGGGGAAGCATCCAAGGGCCTGTATGAATTTATTTGGGGTGATTTTTGCGATTGGTATATTGAACTGGTCAAGCCCCGCCTCCAAGGGGAAGATTCTGTTAGTAAAACCATAGCTCAACAGGTCTTAGCCCAGGCCTTGGAAACAATCCTTAAACTGTTTCATCCCTTCATGCCCCACATCACCGAGGAAATTTGGCACAGCCTCACCCAGGCCCCGGACACCACCTATCTAGCCTTGCAATCCTATCCCGAACCGGATGTAAGTTTGATCGATGGGGAACTCGAAGCCAATTTCACATTGATTATGGAAACGATTCGCACCATTCGGAATTTGCGCGCTGAAGCCGGAATTAAACCAGGCCTGAAAATTACAGCGATTCTTCAAAGCCAAAACCCAGCGGAATTATCTGTTCTCAAATCAGGTCAAGCCTATATTGAGCATTTAGCTCGTGTGGAAACCTTAACGATTACCTCTGAAACTGCTTCCAATGAACAAGTGTTTGCCGGAGTTGTCGAAACCGTGGAAGTGTTAATTCCCTTGGCTGGGGTTGTGGATGTGGTTGCCCTACAGGAAAAACTCACTAAAGATCTGCAAAAAGTGACTCAGGAAATTGAATCTGTCCAGAAGCGCTTAGGTAATGCTGGATTTGTCGCCAAAGCCAAACCAGAAGTGGTCGAAGGGGCCAAAGCCAGCCTCACTGCTGCCCAACAACAAGCTGATATTCTCCAGGCCCGGTTAGGGAGGTTATAACTCATGACTCCCCTATCTGACATTGAAGCCGCAATTCAACAACTCCCTGAAGCTGATGTTCGCCAACTCTCAGTTTGGTTACAAGCCTATTTGGATCAGATTTGGGATCAACAAATTGAGACTGATCTAGTCACCGGTAAATTGGACAGATTGATTGCTCAGGCTGAGGCCAATATTGCAGCTAATCGAGTGAAGGGCCTGGATGAAATTCTACACAACCCCTGAATTTTGGAAAGCCTATGCAGAATTAAATCCAGAAGTTAAGGAGCAGGCGCAAAAAGCCTATCAACTTTGGCAAGGAAATCTCCTTTATCCCTCTTTGCATTTCAAGAAAGTGGGAAGAAATCTCTGGTCTGCCCGTCTAAGTGGTGGTTATCGAGCATTAGCCTTAAAGAAAGGAGATGACTATGAAACCTTGCTGAGTTGAGGGCATTCTCAATTATAACTATAGTTTACTGGGAAAGATTGAATGAATATTGTGATAGGAATTTTAAGATGACAGATAGCAACTCAACGGACGGATTAGAATCCAAAACATTCACTGGAGGGTGTCACTGCCAGGCCATTCGGTTTCAGGTAATAGTGCGAAAATTCCAGGCCGTAGATTGTAATTGTTCAATTTGCAGTAAAAAAGGCTTTTTGCATTTGATTGTCCCACCGGAAGATTTTGAGTTACTCCAGGGAGAAGGGCATCTTGCAACCTATACCTTTAATACCGGCATCGCTAAACACTACTTCTGCAAAACCTGTGGGGTACATTCCTTTTATCGCCCCCGTTCCCACCCCAATGATTACGATGTGAATCTACGCTGTTTAGACAATTGGTGGCAGCCGGAAGTCCAGATCCAGTTTGAAATTAAACCCTTTGATGGTCAAAACTGGGAGCAGCGGGTGGACTCAATTTCCTAAGTCCTGAGTCTAGATTGCTCATTTCCGCTGGGGCAGTCATCCCTTCCCAACAAAGCAAGTTAGGATCAAAAACAATGTGAAATAAAGTGGAGTTCTCCTTGTTTGCTTTGCCACCCGAACAACTGGCCGCCCAATTCCAAACTCTGAGTCAGGCACTCCTGAATGAATTACGGGCCGATGAGCATCTATTTCTGGCCATTCGGGGTGAAAATAGCCAATTTATCCGCTTCAACCAGGCCAAAGTCCGCCAAACCGGAACCGTCAGCGATGCCCAACTGACCCTAACGCTGATCCACAACGAGCGCATGGCCCAGGCCAGCCTCCCTTTTACCAGCCAGCCAGAACTTGACCTGAGCCGGAGTCGCCAGGCCCTGCACCAACTGCGCCAAGAACTGCCCCAACTTCCCCCCGACCCCTACATTGTTTTGCCCCAGAACTTTGGCTCCAGTCGTGACTATCACCCCGGCCAGCTTTTAGAACCAGCAACAGCCGTTACCGCTATTCTTGAGCCAGTCCAAGATTTAGATTTTACGGGCCTTTACGCCGGGGGACTAATTTTTCGGGGCAACAGTAACTCTGCGGGTCAGCACCATTGGTTTGCGACAGAAACCTTCACCCTCGACTATTCCTTGATCACGGCCACAGGTAAAGCCGTGAAAGCGATCCAGGCCGGTTCCCAATGGTCAACAGTCCGCTATCAGGCCCAAATCGCGGCGGCCCGGCCCCAACTGCAAATCCTGGAGCAGCCCGGCAAAACCATTCTCCCTGGTCAATATCGTACCTATCTGGCCCCAGCCGCAACCGCTGAACTCGTAGGGATGTTATCTTGGGGAGCCGTGAGTGAAGCCGCCCTGCGCCAAGGAGAAAGTGCCTTTGCCCCACTGCGGGATGGCAAGCATCTCTCCCCCAAGTTCTCTCTCAGCGAAAACTTCCGACATGGACAAGTCCCCCGTTTCAATGATCAAGGAGAATTTGCCCCTGAAGAGTTACCCATCATTGCATCCGGTCGCCTAGTCAATACCCTAATCAATAGCCGTACCGCCAAAGAATATGGCCTGGATAGTAATGGAGCCGCTGCCAGTGAAGGACTTCGGGCCCCAGAAGTGGGCGCTGGGCAGTTAAATGCCGCAGAAGTTTTAACAAATCTCGACACCGGCCTATATTTGAGCAATTTGCACTATCTCAACTGGAGTGATCGTCCCCAAGGTCGGATCACCGGGATGACTCGTTACGCCTGCTTTTGGGTGGAAGCTGGGGAAATTGTCGCTCCGATTCAAGACTTACGCTTTGATGAAAGTCTTTATAATTGCTTTGGCGAGAACTTAGTTGACCTGACCCAAACCCAAGAGTACATTGCCCATACCGATACCTATGAACATCGGGCTTTAGGGGGAAGTTTAGTACCCGGCCTGTTGGTGGATAACTTTACCTTTACGCTTTAGGGCAGTTGGGGTGAACCGAGCTTATTGATCCTCAACTAGAATCCGTTCCGGTTGCCCCGCCACATGCACCCGAAAGACAATTGCCCGAGCGGCTTGATCGGTTGTGTAGGGAGCATGAATCACCCTGGGCGGAATGACTACTGTTTCCCCAGCCCTCACAATCCGGTTGGGTTTTCCCTCCTCCACATGGACGACCTCCCCTTCAATCACATAGATAAACTCCTCCCCTGGATGATAGTGGCGCGGCAAGCGTGAATTGGGAGGAATAATTACATCGGAAATAATCACCTCTACTCCCTCGGCCATAGCGGTTGGGGCCCGGAGCATTTCATTGGAGCCAGGCTTGAGGCTGTTGGGATAGGTAGCAGAGGGAGTGAGGGCAGTGGTGGGATTGTTATGGGGATGGGCGGTGGCGGGGCGAATACTGATCACAGAACACAGGGTCAGTAAACCCACACCCATTAGCCAAGACTGTTTCATCCTCTCACCCCGAAACAAGATTGTTTTGATGATATAGCATTACCGATTCCAGCCAAATGACGAGTCATGTGGTGCTTAGAGGAAAGTGAGCTAGAGCAGATTATTCCTGCCTACGGGAGGCTAAGTCAAGCGGGTTGTGGTCGAACTTGGCGGGAAATCCCACTGTTGAGATCATCTGCGGTAATAAAGTATTCGGCAAAATTGACAATCTCCTGTTCCCCCTGGAAAAACAGACCTTCCTGTTCTAGGGCAAGTTTCTGAGTTTCGGCTTTGGCGGGATTAGGGGCTGTGATTTGGCCTGGAGCGGCAACCACTCGATACCCAGGAATGACATCTCTTTCTAATTACTCTGTTTGGCTAATTATTCTGTTTGGGTCGTAGTTGGGCTGGAAAATCGACAAAAATTACATCCTCGGCCTGGAGACCTTCAAGGACTTGGGTTTGATCCTCAATGCTAGAGCCAGTGGTAATTGGCCGAAAGACAGGTTTTTGATCGGGCCCAGGCACATAGACTCCCGTTTTCCCCTTTTCAGTGGCAATGGCAACTGTGGGAATCAAGAGGGCATTGGGGAGGGATTGACCGATAAAGACCAGATCTACGTTCATCCCGGAGCGCAGCTTGTCCAGGCCAGTGCGAATCTTGACCCGGACTTGAAAGAACGTCACATTTTGCTCAACTACGGCTTCTGGGGCGACGAGGCGAACGTCCCCGCTAAAGGTTTGATCAGGGAATGCATCAGCGACAATATCCACCGGCATCCCCAACTTGATTTGGCCAATATCCACTTCTGGGACTTGGGCAATTACTTCCAGGCCCTCAGCAATGGCAACAATGGAGGTTGAGGTGGCCGAGGTGGTGGTGGAAGCACTTGTGGTTGGGGTGACAAACGCGCCGGGGGTGGCATATTTTTGGGTAATAATTCCGCTAAAGGGGGCCCGAATCACCGTATCGGCTAACACGACTTTGGCGGCCTCAACCTGGGCTTTAGACGCGGCAACCTGGGCATTGGCTTGGCGAATATCCTCGACCCTGGCCCCTTCCCGGAGCAAATCCAGGCGTTTACGAGCTTCTTGGAGACTGGCAGCGGTGGCATCATTGTCAGCAATTAAGGCATCTAAACTATCGCGACTAATGGCCCCCTCTGCGGCTAGGGTTTGATTGCGTTTTAAGCGTTCTTGGGCCAACTTCATCCGGGCCTGGGCCGCAGTGACTTGGTTTTGGGCCTGAGCAATTTCTTGGCGGCGATTCCCGGCCTGGGTGCGATCTCGGCGGGCTATGGCATCGGCAAGTTGGGCCTGGGCAAGGTCTAATTGGGCCTGGGCATCCCGAGGATCCATCCGAGCAATAATTTCCCCTTTTTTAACCAAATCTCCCTGCTCCACATACAGTTGGGCCAGTTGACCCGAGTTTTTGGGGCTAATATTGACGGTTTGAATGGGCACAACCTTGCCGCTGGCCGTAATCCGTAAGGTCAAATTATCCCCGCGTTGGACAGCAACTGTGTAGGCAGCCAGATCTAATTTGCGACTCGAGTGGCTCACCCATATCCCACCACCGGCTATGATCACCCCAGCCAGGCCCAGCCCCAGCAACCAAGGCAGTGGTCGTTTGACTTTACCTACCCAAGGAATATACATAACCCCTACCTGTTTCACGGGCTAACCCTCCCATTGTAAATTTTCTTTACACTTCTGGAGCCAGTCCCAAGGGAATATTTCTCCTCAGCCATAGAGGTTGTTAGTACCAGAAAGTAGGTTTTCGCCAATGATTCAGGGGGCTGGTAACATTTAGGTTGGAATCAATTCCCCCGGCCGTAAGCGCGACCACCGCCCCGACTCTAGCTGAAAACTGGCACAGCCAACCACATCCCATTCCAATTGAATTTCTTCACCAAAGGTACGGATATTGACGTTAATGGTCGGTTGATCGGGTTCAAAACTTGGTTCATCGGTAAGATGGGGTTGTTGGTGCTGCTCTTCTACGGCGTAATAGGTTGTGCACCGATCCACAAAGGCACAGTTGACACAAATACACATAATCATCCCCTCCAAATAAAGGGTGTCAGGTAGGCGTTGCCTTATCAGGAGACTACTGCCACTCTAGCGAATCTTTCGTAAATCTGTCCCAGGCCTGGGGGGCGTTGATCCAGTTATTTAATAAACTCCTAAAGTCCCTAACTGGAGGCGGCTGTTTCCTGTTCCAGTTCTGCTAATAATTGTTCAAGTTCCCGACTATTAGCGTGATAAACTTCGTTACAAAAATGACAGGTAGCCTCAGCAAAGGTTTCAGTCATGAGGATATCCTTGAGTTCTGCTTCACCGAGGATTTTTAAGGCTCCCAGCATCCGTTCATGGGTACAACCACAGTGAAACCGTAACAGTTGATTTTGCGGCAGAATTTTCAAGTCCAGATCCCCCAACAACTGCTCAAACATTTCCGGGAGAGTTTTGCCCGCTCGCAGCATCGGCGTAAAGCCCTGTAAGGCCGCCACCCGTGATTCCAAGGTTGCAATTAACGCCTCATTCTCCGCGGCCTGGGGCAGAATTTGCAGGAGGATTCCCCCGGCGGCTTCAGTGCCATTTTGCCCGACAAAAACTCCTAGCATCAGGGCAGAGGGTGTTTGTTCAGAGGTTGCTAAATAGTAGGTAACATCATCGCCAATTTCCCCTGAGACTAATTCCACGGTGCTGGAGTAGGGATAGCCGTAGCCAATATCGCGGATGACATAGAGAAAGCCCGAAGCCCCGACTGCACCACCCACATCTAACTTGCCAGATTGATTGGGGGGTAATTCAATCTCTGGGTTTTGGACATAGCCGCGCACCGTGCCATCACAGCCCGCATCTGCAAAGACAATTCCGAGGGGGCCATTGCCTTGAACTCGAATATTAACGCGGGCCTGGGGCTGTTTCATGTTGGAGGCTAACAGTAATCCGGCGGCCATGGTTCTCCCTAGAGCGGCGGTAGCAACATAGGAAAGTTGGTGGCGTTGGCGAGCCTCTTCCGTGAGACGAGTTGTGATCACTCCCACAGCCCGGATTCCTTCAGCAGCAGCAGTGGCACGGATCAGTTGATCGGGCATTGTTACATTCCTTCATATTTCCCTAGGTTTATCTTGGCATTTTTAGCCCCATTTCCCCAGGCCTGGGGGAGGAAGAATCCCTGATCTCGCGTTATCCTCAATATTTGAGCACTTGCCATTGAGTGACTGGAGCTAAGGATCGCCAAGCCAGGTAAGTTCCCAAGGGTTCAGCCCGTTGAATTGCAATCCGCCGCAGAGTTCCCCCCACTTGTTGTTGCCAATGAAAGATCAGTTGCTCGCTGGCTACGGTGACAGCATTGACCACTAATCTGCCCCCTGGTTTTAAGGCCTGCCAAGCAGTTTCTAGCATCCCTGAGATGTGAACTCCCCCGCCAATAAAAATTGCATCGGGTTGTGGGAGGTCAACCAAAATCTCCGGGGCAACTCCAGGGACGATTTTCAGGTTCGGAACGCCTAAGTTGACCGCATTTTCCGCAATCAGTTGCTGGCGTTGGGGGTGTCGTTCAATGGCAATGGCCTGGCAGCGGGGATGCGTCCGTAACCATTCAATGCCAATCGAACCACAACCAGCCCCCACATCCCAAAGGAGTTGGCCGGGTAAAGGAGCTAAGGCGGCTAAGGTCATGGCCCGGACTTCTTGCTTGGTCAGTTGGCCATCATGGCTATAGGCTAGATCTGATAAACCAGCTAAACGGGAATGGGGAACCCCTCCTAATTCAGCCGCTTCAGGAGTCCTTTGACAATGGATACCGATGATATTCAGATTGGCAATTTCCTGCTCTGCCCAGGCCCCGGCTGGAGTTTTGAGGACTTTTTCTTGGGAATGCCCTAAGTTTTCTAAAATGTATAATGTGCTGTCTCCATAGCCCCGTGTTGTTAAGGCTTGAGCAACCTGGCGAGGAGTTTCCCCTGTGGCACTGAGAGCCATGATCTTTGCCCCTGGATATAGGAGGGTGTGCAGCAACTCTAAGGGACGACCACATAAACTCACCACTTCAACATCAGCCCAGGCCCAGCCCAACCGACTACAGGCCAAAGCTAGGGCCGAAACAGCCGGAATAATGGTCATCTCATCCAGGGCAAAACGTTCTAGCAATGGCCCACCAATGCCATAAAAAAGTGGGTCTCCACTGGCTAAAACACAAACCAGTTCACCGCGCCGGGCCGCAATTTGATCGAGGGTGATCGTAATTGGACTATCCCAGGCCAGCTTTGGCCGCAGATCAGAGTTGGGCAGCATCCCCAAATGTCGTTGACCACCAACAATGACCTCCGCTTGATCCAGCAGAAATCGCGCCACCTCTGATAGTCCCGTTAAGCCCTCTGCCCCAACACCCAGCACCGATAACCATTTTTTGTCAGATCCAGATGGCAGTTTTGCCTGTTCCATGCGTTTAACTAGCCCGTCAGGCTATGGGCGGCCGACAATACTGAAGTAAAAGCCATCGGATTGTAGGCTTGATCCCTGGCCGGGCACATTAAAGACTGGGACAGCATAGCCAAACTTAATATCCACGGCTGGAGTCGGTTGATAAATCAGGCCTAAACCAGAGCCTAATAAAACATTATTGGCCACAGGCCCATTGGGATTACTGGGGTTATTCCAGACGATGCCAAAATCTAGCAAGGGAACAAGCTGCAACATGGGGGCATTATCAGCATTGCGAATAATCGGAAACCGCCCTTCGGTGGAGAATTGAAAGCCATTATCCCCAGAGCGAGCATTGGTGGCATAGCCCCGGACTGAGGTTTCCCCGCCAATCACAAACTGGTTAAAGGCTAAGAGGTTGTTGGGTGACAATTGCAAGCTAGAACGGAGAATAACAAAGTTATCATCCCAAAGCTGTTGCACCCGCTGTCCTTGGGCTAACCAACTAAAAAACTGACCACTGGGAATGGCCCCCGGATTGTCCGTTGCGTCAAAAATTGGCAACCCAAAGTTAAGCTGTGAGCGCAAGACCCAGGCCCCGGAGTTATCTCGATGCACATAATCTTGGCTAAAATCCACAACGCTGGTGCGACTATAACCATTCGCGTCCGGGCCAATCCCAAAGGGAAAGGGTGTGTTGTTAAACAAAAACGTCTGCCCACTTTGCTGAGTAAACCCCACGGATAGGGCCAGTTCTTGGCGAATGGAGCGAATAATGGGTTGTCGGAAATTGATTTGATAGACATTAGAGGTGGAGCGAATCCCTAAGTCTTGGCCAACGGCTTGGGTAATCCGGCTGTCCCCCTGCACGGTGCGGATAGAAAATGTCCCATTGAGAGCATTGACGGGAATACTGTAGCCAAATTCATAGGTATTGGACGCGCCCCAATCAAATTCGCCCAAGTTAACCCCAACCGCATAGGAGCCATAGATCGTATCCCCTACCCCTGAAAGATTCTGATAGGAAAAATTAAGGAACCCCCGTTCTGGGGCGATGGCTGGGGGGGTATTGGTATCCATTCCCAACAGACCATTGGGCCGGCGGGCCTGGTCAACGCGCACGGCTAAAATACTGGCTCCCTCTGTGGTTCCCGGCTGTAAGCTGGCCGAAACATTCTTAAACAACGGATCAACTTTGAGTAAGCGTAACTGCTCTTCTAAGGCATTGCCATTGAGGGGAACACCTGCACCTAACTGAATCCGACTCGTGATGTAAGTTTTCAGTAAGCCCTCGTTACCCGTAACGCTAATTTCCTCAAGCCGCCCTTCAATGACCCGAATCGTGACCACCCCACCGGCAATGGTCTGTTCGCCTAAAACGGCCCGAGAGGTGAGATAGCCCCCATCTAAGTAGAGTTGGGTAATCGCGTCCGCAGCCCCTTGTAACTCTTGTAGGCTGACTGTTCGGTTCAAGAGGGGAGCAGTAATCGGATCAAACTGGGCTGGGCCAAAAATTGTGCTGCCAACCACGTTAATTTTGGCAACTGGAATTTGCGGTTGGCTGGGGAGGGCAGGGGGAGGGGAGGGGGCTGGCGGCGTAACGAGAGGTTCCGTTGGCTGCGGGGGTAAGGGGGGGACAATTGGTAGAGGGGGCTGGATTTGTTGTTGGGTGGGATTGACTGGGGCAGTTTGGCCGAGGACTCGCGCCGCGGTCAAGCAACTGGCTGCGGTACTAATACTCAGCAGTAACATGAGATAAGGCGCTGTTTTATTCATAAATCTTAATCACCCACCACACCCTAAAAATAATTGAGCTTAATTCAAACCAAACAACCGATCTCAGCACCTAGGTTACACATCAGTAATAACTTATCAAAGTAGCTAATTCCATAGCCCTTCAAAAGTGATCCAGGCCTGGGATTGGGTGAGGGTGATGAGGGCTGAGATGACCAGATAACTACTTAATCGCAGCCAAGTGCAGAAAAATTCATCAAATTTAGGGTGATTTTAGTCTGCGGGGGGGGGCGAAAACAAGGGGAGATGCCATAAGCTACAGTGGTGATACACAGATTATTTCAAAAGAGTAGAAACTCTGAAACTATTGCCTATTGATATATCTGTGTTTTATATATGTCTAATCTTTAGAGTGTAAAATCATTGTGGTTTGCCCTCGGCCTGGAATAGCCAGGAGCCGCTCGGAAACCCTGGCCATTAGACTGGAAGTAGGCGAAGGACATTGATTCAGGCGCACGCGTCGGGGTGAGTATGGGTAAAAGCTGGCAGGTAGGGCAGTTATTTGGAATTCCGCTATTTCTGGATAGCTCTTGGTTTCTGGTGGTGGGTCTGTTTACGTTCCTGAATGGCTCAGATTGGCAGCGGGAATATCCAGCTTGGGGGGCCTGGGCCTGGGCAGCGGGATTTGCGATGGCGATCCTGTTGTTTACCTCAGTCTTACTCCATGAGCTTGGCCATAGTTTGGTGGCTCGCTCCCAAGGTATTCAAGTTAACCGGATTACTTTGTTTTTATTTGGCGGGATTGCGGCCATTGAGAGTGAGTCATCCACACCCGGCCAAGCCTTTCAAGTGGCTATCGCTGGGCCCCTCGTTAGCTTTACCCTGGCAGCCATTTTGTTTAGTTTAACGATGGTCTTTCCAATGGATACCCCTGGACAAGTTTTGGCGAGTAATTTGAGTGGCATCAATTTAGTTTTGGGTATTTTTAATCTGTTACCCGGTTTACCCCTGGATGGTGGCCAAGTGCTCAAGGCAGCAGTTTGGAAGGCTACGGGCAATCGGTTTCAAGGGGTTCGCTGGGCAGCGCGCTCAGGCCAGGTGCTGGGATGGACTGGGATTATCCTAGGGACGGCAAGTTTAGCCCTACTGGGGGTGGGGAATGGCCTGTGGTTGGCCCTTTTAGGCTGGTTTGGGATTCGGAATGCGTCTCTCTATAATCGGATGACCAACATTCAAGAGGCACTCTTAACCGTCACCGCAGCCCAGGCCCTATCCCGCGACTTTCGAGTTGTGGAAGCCACCCTGTCTTTACGGGAATTTGCCGAGCGGTATTTATTATTAGCAGACCAACAACCCACGGCTTACTTTTCGGCTAGTGAGGGACGTTATCGAGGACAAGTCGATCCCAGTCTTCTCAGTCCAATCGAGCGGAGCCAGTGGGATCAATTAACCGTCATGGCCCTAACCACTGCCTTGGATGATGTACCGACCTGCGCTGAATCTAACTCCCTGGCAGAAATTATTGTCCAATTAGAAACCCAGGCCTGCCGGTATGTGACGGTTCTATCCCCTGCTGGATCCGTAGCCGGAGTGATTGATCGGGGTGATATTTTCCAGGCCCTCGCTCAATCTCTAAACTGGGTTGTCATGGCTCCGGACTTGAAACAAATTAAGCAAAGTCATCAATATCCTCCCAGCCTGCAACTGCGTAAACTGGCCGAAACTGCCCTGCAAAACCAAGTACCAGCCCATCTAGACGCAAAAGACCCAGCCCCAATCCCAGAGCCACCTCTAACCAAGGTCTAGGGAGTGAGGAATATCCCGTTACTCATTGAGGGCTTTTATTGGGACAAGTCAGGAGATGGTTTATGGGCAGTCCTTTTAAGAGTTCTACTCCCTCAGAACAGTCTGCGTAACGCTATATATGATCAGCCGGCTCAGTTTGATTCACCAGGCCTATGAATTTAGCCCAAGTGGCTGGCAACCAAACATCCTTAGCCAACGGGATTGAGGTAAGAGTATTGATCATTGTGTTTAACCAGATTGCTCTTGAATTTCAAACAACTTTTAAACAACTTCTGTAGTCACTTCCGTTGTTGTTGCAGGCATTTGGGGCTGGAATTGGAACAGAGAGTAGACCACATTACGGCGAATCATGATCATCATGTCGAGGAAAATTTCATAGCCTTCTCGTTTATATTCCACCAGGGGATCCTCTTGACCATAGCCGCGCAGGCCCACCGACTCCCGTAGAGCATCCATTTGTTGGAGATGTTCCCGCCAGAGGGTATCAATTTGTTGGAGGATAAAGAACCGCTCGGCCTGGCGCATTAACCCGGCCTGGATTTGATCAATTTCCGCTTCCTTACGTTCATAGGCCGTGCGAACTTGTTCATGGAGAAACAGTTGCATTTCGGCCACGCTGAGATTAGCCAGATGTTCCGGTTCTAAATCTGCAAGTAAATAGACAAATTCCTGGACTTTACTGACCAAACTGGCTAAGTCCCATTCCTCCGCCGGGAGTTCTGGGTTGACGTAGGCGACGACAATATCATCCATTGTTTTTTCGGCATACTCAAGGACGCGATCCTTCAGGTCTTCCCCTTCCAAAACCCGCCGCCGTTCCGCATAAATCGCCCGCCGTTGGTTGTTCATCACCTCGTCATACTCGAACACCTGTTTGCGGATGTCGTAGTAGTAGGTTTCCACTTTCTTCTGGGCGTTTTCCAAGCTACCGGTCAAGATTCGCGACTCAATCGGCATATCCTCTTCGACGCGGAAGGCATTCATCAACGAGGCCACCCGATCACCGCCAAAAATCCGCAGTAGGTTGTCTTCTAGGCTGAGGAAAAACCGTGTGGAGCCGGGATCCCCTTGTCGTCCGGCCCGCCCCCGTAACTGGTTATCAATCCGGCGGGATTCATGACGTTCTGTGCCGATCACGTGTAAGCCCCCCAATTCCACCACCTCTTGATGTTCGCGGCCGGTAAAGGCTTCGTATTCGTGGCGGATCAGGTTATAGGCTTCCCGCAGTTTTTGGATCACGGGGTCTTGGGTCGGGGCTTTTTCGGCGGCTACGGCTAACAGATCCTCGGCCTGGAGTTCAGGCAGACTGCGCTCACCATATTGTTTAACGGCAAAATCTACGGCAGATCGAAGTAAGGTTTCGGCATCTTTGGAAATTTCGGTCGGAAAAATCTCAGTGGAGACTTTCCAGGATTTTTGTTTCACCTCTTGGCCAAAGCCTTGTCCACCTTGGCGATGGTTCCCCATCAAACTGAGGAGGGACATGGGATCATCACTTTCGGGCATGACAATTCGGGGCATGAAAAATTCCCGCACCTTGAGCCGGGCCATGTATTCGGCATTGCCGCCCAAAATAATGTCCGTTCCCCGCCCCGCCATATTGGTGGAAATGGTTACCGCACCTTTACGACCGGCCTGGGCAATAATTTCTGATTCCCGCTCGACATTTTCCGGTTTGGCGTTTAAGAGGTTGTGGGGAATACCCTGCTGTTGGAGGAGGACGGAGAGGATTTCGGATTTTTCCACGCTGGTTGTACCCACCAGTACCGGCCGGCCAGCAATATGCATCTCCGCACATTCTTGGGCTACCGCCTGCCACTTGGCCATTTCTGTTTTATAGACCACATCGGAAATATCCCGGCGGCTACTAGTGCGATTGGTGGGAACAACGGTGACTTCGAGTTTATAGATTTTTTCCAGTTCTGCTTCTTCGGTTTTGGCCGTGCCGGTCATGCCGCCGAGTTTCGGATAGAGCAAGAACAGGTTTTGGTAGGTAATGGTGGCTAAGGTTTGGGATTCATTTTGGATTTCGACTCGCTCTTTGGCCTCAATGGCCTGGTGTAACCCGTCACTCCAGCGCCGGCCTGGCATTACCCGTCCGGTAAATTCATCCACAATGACAATTTCTTCACCGCGAATGATATAGTTCACATCTTTAATGAACAGTTCTTTGGCTTTGATGGCGTTGAAAATGTAGTGGGCCCAGGGGTCTTCGGGATCGAAGAGATCTTCGACACCGAGAAGTTTTTCCGCTTGAATAAAGCCTTCATCGGTCATCAGGACGTTGCGAGCTTTTTCATCTACTTCGTAGTGGTCTTCAGCATTGAGGGATCGGGCAATATCGGCGGCCTGCAAATACTTTTCCGTGGGGCGTTCCACTTGACCGGAAATGATTAAGGGGGTGCGGGCTTCGTCAATCAGAACCGAGTCCACTTCGTCAATCACACAATAGTGAAATGGCCGCTGGACGACTTCTGCCATTGAGGTGGCCATGTTGTCTCGCAAATAGTCAAAACCAATTTCGCTGTTGGTGGCATAGGTGATATCGCAGGCATAGCTTTTTTGGCGTTCTTGGGGCGGCATTTGCTGTTGAATCAGGCCCACTGTTAGCCCCAAAAACCGATGGACTTGCCCCATCCATTCCGCATCTCGGCGGGCCAAGTAATCATTGACGGTGATGATGTGAACCCCTTTCCCGGTGAGCGCGTTGAGATAGGCTGGCAGGGTTGAGACGAGGGTTTTGCCTTCCCCGGTTTTCATCTCAGCAATTTGGCCATCGTGGAGAATCATGCCGCCAATTAGCTGCACATCAAAGTGACGCAATCCTAAGACCCGACGCGAGGCTTCTCTAACAACGGCAAAAGCTTCGGGTAAGAGATCATCCAGGGTTTCCCCTTTTTCTAGACGTTGCTTAAATTCACTGGTCTTGGCCTGGAGTTCGGCATCACTGAGGGGTTGGATGTCTTCTTCGAGGAGGTTGATGTCACTCACCAAGGGTTGATATTTTTTTAGCTTGCGTTGGTTTGGATCCCCAAAAATTGCTTTCAACATGGCTTAGACATGACAACAATGCGACTCCTTTTAATCCTACAGTGGTTTGCTCTAGGGCGGGGCCTGGATGTTTCTAGGGATGAGTTATCGGGATGGGCCCGTTAGTCTAGCCAACCTAGATCGGTTTCTGAGGGGCTTGTGGGGGACTTTTGGGGTGTGGGAATGTAGTTGACTAGGGGTTTCCAGCCAATATCTTCAAAACGATAGGGGCGAGTCAGGGGGGGCGGTAAGAGGGGGGCTGAGGCAGTTGGGCTGGCCTGGGCCGCAGTCAGAAATTCGGCAAGGTTGATTATCTGGCCAGGAGATTTTGGGGAGTGGGGAGACATAGGCAAGCAGGGGCAATGGGTCGCAAGTCAGGAATCTTTAAGGTAGTTTTATTGTCTCTTTTCTGGTCAGGTCATTGGGGTCTCTCAGGGGGCGGCAGAGGGGCCGTGGAGATTACAAATAATGAAGTTTCTTGAAGAGATGGTATCGAGATCGCCTAGCCTAACCCTAACTTCCCTAGAATATCTCCTTGAGACCTTTGCCCAATTGCAGAGGCTTTGACCGTCTGAGGAAATAATAACTATGGCCGAAGAATTAGTTAAGCCTTATGGGGGGGATCCCTTTGCGGGGCATTTATCCACACCCATTTCGGATTCCAGCTTTACCAAAACGTTTATTGGCAATTTGCCCATCTATCGTCCAGGCCTGTCGCCCATTTTGCGCGGTTTGGAAGTGGGAATGGCGCACGGTTATTTCTTAATTGGCCCTTGGGTAAAACTTGGCCCCTTACGGGATTCGGATGTAGCCAATTTAGGCGGTTTGATCTCTGGCATTGCCTTGATCCTGCTAGCAACGGCTTGTATGGCGGCCTATGGCCTGGCTTCGTTTCAAAAACCATCCTCCGATGCTCTGAAATCCAGTGAAGGGTGGAGTCAATTAACGGCTGGCTTTTTTGTTGGCGCAATGGGCGGTGCTTTTGTTGCCTTTTTCTTGCTGGAAAACTTCTCAGTCGTTGACGGGATTATGACGGGATTTTTCAACTAGTTTACTGTTTACTCACAAAAGATAAGGAGATTAACCCATGAGTGGTGATTACGCGGCTTCGTTTTTACCTTGGATTTTTATTCCAGTTGTCTGCTGGTTAATGCCCGTAGTTGTGATGGGGTTGTTGTTTCTTTATATTGAGCAGGATGCCTAGATTTAGGTGGGTTTTGATCCTGAATCTTCGCTGATTGAATGCGCTCTCAAGGGTTCGGATAAGGCGGATTTATGAGGGTTTTATTTCTTGATCCCTTGCCTGTTATTGGGTGAGGGATTTTCTGTTGTTTAGGAGTGGAAAATTTTTCTAGGTTAGGCTGTAGGAATGGGGACTAATTAGTGTAGATTAGAGTGGGCAAGAACTAGGAGGAATCCATGCGCCAAGTTAACTTCTTCATGATTTTTGTCATTGCCTTGGCATTGGTTTTATTTAGTATCCAAAATACCCAACCCGTGTCTATTAAGTTGGTAGAAGGCATTAGTATCCAGGCCCCCTTGTGCATTGAGCTAATTGTTGCGATTGGTTTTGGGGCGGTGATGGCCTGGGTGTTTAGTGTTTGGACGCAGGTGCAGCGGATTATTACGGTTCGGCGGGAAATGGGAAATCGAGAAGAGCAGATTGCCAACTTGGAAGAAGATCTAGAGCGGTATAAGGCGGCATTGGAAGAACAACGTCTGCTGCCCAGTACAACCTCCGCTTCCTTGGAGAGTTAATTCCTGAGGTTCGTTGATTGCAGTTGGGGGCGGGGATGGGTCTAGAGATTGAACGCAAGTTTTTAGTCCAAGGCCTGGCCTGGCGGGAGATTGCTGAACCGGGTGTTGCCTATGCCCAAGGGTATTTAACTCGAGAAGTGGGGCGGTCGGTGCGGGTACGGGTGGCGGGTGATCAGGGCTTTCTGACCATTAAATCGGCAACCATAGGGATTAGTCGCCAGGAGTATGAATATTGGATTCCGGTGGATGAGGCCTGGGAGTTACTTAAAAATCTTTGCTATCAACCTTTAATTGAGAAAACTCGGTATCGGATTCCCCAGTCCCCCTTGGTGTGGGAGGTGGATGAATTCGGCGGGGATAATGCTGGCCTGGTTTTAGCAGAGGTGGAGTTAAGTCATTCAGATCAAGAGTTAATATTACCCGATTGGATTGGCCAGGAAGTAAGTCAGGATCATCGCTACTTTAATTCTTATCTCAATCAGCACCCCTATCAGCAATGGGAATCTTAGGTAAACCTAGGGAATTAGGGACATCTCGGCAGAATTTGGGGTTAAGGCTAACTGTTCAATTTTCTCGATACCCCCATGGGAGATTAAATAGGTGAGGACTTGCTCGGCGGTCATGAGTCGCTTGAGAACCACCTGGCCAATTCCCTGTTGCCCCGAATGATTAACCAGGCCTGGCCCCGGTTTGACCTCCACCATCAAGACCGCCTCTTCAACTTGGTACAGACATAGCCGTTCATCCTGCTCAATGACCACTAGGGCCGTTTGCTCAATCAGGGGTTGCCGCCGCCAGACTGCTAAATTCCAAATCCCCGCCGGTTCCCACACCCGTCCCACTTCCCAGCCTTCGGATAAGAAAAAGTACTTCATTGACAACCTTGGGCAAACAGCGTCATCGGCTAACCTCACATGGGTATTTTAGCTTTGGTTTCGTCACAAACGGCATTGAAAATCAGGAAGAAAGCTTAAGATATAGTAAACAGTAATGATTCGTGAGAATAGCCCAGAATTATCTATCCCTGCAAAGTTTTGGTTTCATCCTAGGCTCAACGAGGGGGGATTCTTTACCAAGGCTTCTAATGATCAGTTATTCTCACAAATAAAGACGGACTGCTATAGCAAACAGCAGTTGCTCATGAGAATATACCATACATATTAAGCTGAATAGAACGTAAAAGAAAGTGATCAATAAACAATTGAAATAACCACTTTACAGCTTTAAACGTTTGGTAGAACCCTAAAGGTAATGATAGCCTTGGAAAAATCAAAGCTGAAGTCATTTGCATCCTTAATCTATG